>JAISJZ010000393.1 GCA_031261125.1 Planctomycetaceae bacterium
GGCAAACTGCTTCTCTCTGGTATTGTATGCCGCCAGCAAACTGCAAACGAATGACAAATCGCGGCTGTGCGACCAGCCGATAAACGGACCGCCGCCGAAAGTCATCCGGCTGATTTCCAAGCCGCAGAATTTGACTGTCGGTATCTTCTTTTTAAGAGCGGCGAACTTCGCCCAGTTGGTGTTCTTACGGGTCGGTGCGGACACCGCATCAACGCCGTTATCAGCAGCATTACCGTCTGCGGGTTGTGCTGCCGTGTTTGCCGCGTTATCCGCGGGCAATTCTTCGCAAGGTAAAATAGTCAGAGCAGCACTGCCTAAACAAAGTTTGCCGAGCAGTTCCCGCCGGGTGGATTTTCTCGTCATAGATAATTCCTTATTTACGGTTTTTCAACTGTTATATTGAACGCTTTTTCGCCCGGTACTTCAATTTCCAGCGGCGTGGTCTCTCTGCCGGTGAATTTACCGGCAATCAACGACTCTAAAATATCTTCTTCGACTTCTATCGTTTTCGTTTTGCCGTCTTCGGTGACCACCGTTTGCTTTGACTTCTTTTTTCCCGCCACGGTAACGGCACCCGTAATATACACTTTATACTTGCCGGGGGGAAGACCGTCTTTTTCGGAAAACGACCCGACATCGTAAGTACCGTCAGGGTTGATATTTGCTCTCGCAAGAAACGTATCATTACTCAAAATGATGGTTCCGCAGGTGAGCGGCGAACCATCGGGAAACGACACCTTGCCGCCGAGTTTGTGCTGATTCCCGCAGCCGGTAAGGAAAACAATAAACAACGAACAATGAATAATGAACAATAAATGTTTCATAGTTGTTTAGCCCGCCTGCTTGCAGGCGGTTTGAAAGTTTGAAATAAATGAAAGAAAAATTTAGCCCCGCACCAGCAGTGCGGGTATCGTCTGAAATTTCGTTGCGCTACGGCAAACTCACGCTCTTTCCGTCCGACACCAACGCCCCTGCACGCAGTATCGGCTCGGAAGTTGTTACGCTGACATTATGTACCGAACCGTCGCCGTACACAAATTGGCATACTCCGGGATGCCAACTGCCGAACCCTATCCAGTACAGCGGACTGTTTGCCCAAACATTTACGCTCGGAACATTATCCTCGGCAAAGTCGCTTGGTCTCGAAATAGGAACGACCCTTTCCTGATTCTGCGAAACACCGGCAGCACTGGACGAACTGCTTGTATTCCAAATAACCAAAGCCCGTCCGTTCCCCGGCGTTTTCAGGTATCCCGTTTGCAGATACGAGCAATCGCCGGACCCGCGCATCTCCGCCGGTGAGGCAGAAGAATAGGCGGCGGTACTGTTCGGGCATTGTCCCAAACGTGTCGTCGGAATATGCTTTTCTCCGATGAAGAACTGGTTGCTTAATCCGTCCGCTACTCTCGAAAAAGTATCCTGCGGTGTCCAAGTTACGGTCTTGTTGTCGGAAGATGTTTTGTAATCCGCAAAGCGGAAAGGACCGCCCTGATTTTTATCGACATTGGCATCACTGATAAAGTACCACCAATTATTCGGTTTGCTTTCTTCCGATGTCGCAAAGACAAAGGCGTAGTCGCCCAGCGGACCCGCCGCATTAAACCGCTCTCCGCCTTGATTCGTGTTTTCTGCCGATGCCGCAAAATTGGCGGAATCATCAGGACCGCCGTAGTCGTTCATCTGAACGCCGGAACGGCGGGTAGGACACTTCGCTACCGAAACAGACGCAAACCCTTTTTTCTCATCTTGGGTTAAACCGAGCCACCAGTAATTCGACACGATAAATCCGGGCCACGGACCATCGCCGACGCTGTAACCGCCGCCGCTGATTTTACCGTAGTAGGGCTGCGTTGACAGGATTTCGTAGATGCTGTTTTGTTCCATATAAGGATACAACAACCCGAAACCGCTGCAACGGTTGTAATCACGGAACCCGCTCGGCACGATACCTTTCTGGGTATCGTGAAAGTTGTGAATTGCGAGTCCTAACTGTTTGAGGTGGTTGGTGCATTGCATACGCCGTGCGGCTTCTCTTGCCGCCTGAACTGCTGGTAAAAGCAGGGCAATGAGAACGCCGATAATGGCGATGACAACGAGCAACTCGACCAATGTAAAAGCATATTTTTTCATTTGAATATCTCCGGTTATGTTGATGATGAATTACGATGTTCAGCCCGCCGCTTCAGCGGCGGCTAAACTGTTGCGCTACGGCAAACTCACGCTTGCGCCGTCCGATACACACGCCATTGCACGCAGTATCGGTTCGGAAGTTGTTACACCAACATTACGAACCGAGCCGTCGCCGAGCAGAAATTGACATACTCCGGGATGCCAACTGCCGAATCCTATCCGTAACGCCGGGCTATCCCCCCAAGTATTTGTACTGGGGACCGTATCCGTTGCGTAATCGGTAGGTCTCGAAATCGGAATGACATATTCACCGTGTTGCGCTATACCGATGGAAGCCAAACCAGCACTTCCTCCGCGAACCACTAACGCTCTTCCGGCAAAAACGGTTTTCAAGTATCCCGTTTGCAGATAACTGCAATCGCCGCCGCTGCGTTTTTGTGCTGCCGTCCCGCCGGTTGCCCCGACTACGTCTGGACATTTGCCAAGCCGGTTGAGCGGAATATGTTTTTCGCCGATAAAGAATTGATTACTCAACCCGTCCGCGCATAAAGAGAAATCGTTCCTGGGTTGCCAAGTACAGGATAGGTTGGCAAGACGGTCAACACTTGCCGCTTGACGAAATGGTCCGTTTGCATAGATATCCCAATCGGTTTTATGGGTATCAAACCACCAGACATTGTTGGGATTCGTTGCAGGACCATCTGTTGTTGATGCGAAGACCAGAGCGTAATCGCCGAGGGGACCGGCAGCGGCAAAGTCGTCTCCGCCCCTACCATCGTTGGCTGTTGACCCATCGTGCATACCCATTTTCACGCTTGAACGGCGTGAAGGACATACCATTATAGAAACCGAAGCAAAGCCGCGCTTAGTATCGTCTTTTCCGACGTTGTTGCCGAGAGTGTTCCACCAATAATTCGAGGTGAGAAATCCGGGCCACGTTCCGGCAGCAGTGCCATTCCACGACACCGTCCGAGTGGTCGGGTTTTCGGCGATTATCTCATAGAGGGATTGCTGTTCCATAAACGGGTACAGCAACCCGAACGCACTGGTTCTGTTTGTCCCCACAACATTTGTGCCGTTTATGATACACGGTACAATCCCGCCGCGGGAATCGTGAAAATTGTGAACGGCAAGACCTAACTGCTTGAGGTTATTGCTGCACTGCATCCGTCTTGCCGCCTCACGGGCGGCTTGCACAGCGGGCAAAAGAAGAGCAATCAATAC
>JAISJZ010000397.1 GCA_031261125.1 Planctomycetaceae bacterium
GCCCGCCTTGACGGTAACAAAAAGCCGTTACGGATGATACAAAAAATAAAAATTTGACCAACGTGAGAGGGAAACCACTTCGGCTCAAGGGAATTGCGAGTTTTTAGAACCTGCCCTAATGCGATTGTTTTGAAAACGAATTCGGATCAATGGGGTCGGCATTGGTTGTCCGCTCAATGAAAAGTACCGGTATATCAATTTCGTTGCGAATGTCCAAAAATGCCGACTGACTGACAAAAAGAATCGTCGGTTTATTTGTAACGAGATTGAGCAACGGAGCACCGCAGAGTTTTGTGAGAATATGCGGCTTCATCTTTTCGCCGTACAAAATCCGCTGAGTGGGATTGGGTTTAATGGATTCCGTACATTTGAATTCCAACGGCACGCCTTGTTGGTCAGTAACGAGTAAAGCACCGACAAAACCGGTATCTGCGGTATCGGTTGGGCAAAGTTCAAGGAATCCGATTTTTTGAAAGGGGGTATTTTCCACTGGTCGATGTTGAATTGCAAAAAAGTTTCATTTCCCACCGCTAAATTTTAATAAATATACCACTTTTTTAAGAGAAAAACAAGCGGGACATAAAGATTTTTTTGAATAACTCACACCGATATTGCTGATTGTGTTTTCGGGCTTTGGTATTCCGCAAATCGTCGGTTGACACAAATCATCCGCCTGATGAAACGGTTTGGCATTTTCCAACGCAGAGTGAATATATTGCAGCGTTTCATCAGCAGGAGAAAAGGTATCTTGCTATTGCCGCAATGCGCACCGGCAATGAATCCGAACTCGGAAACATTCGCGAACTCCTTCTTGACTGGAATAACGTTTCGCCTCATTCGCCGGACGATGTGATGGTCTTTGACCCGCCGCTGCCTGTCATTGATACAAACGTTTTATCCCGTTATCAGACGGAATCGCCGGTTAATGCAATCGTTGTTTGCCGTTGTAGGTTCCGTGTTTGCCTACGAGTTCGCTGTGGCAGTGCGGACATTTGAGAGCGATTAAAGTCATTGGGAACTCCTCTTTGAATTCGGGTTGAGGTTACTTTACAATAGAATAACGATTTTCAGAAAAGCCAGCAAGATAACTTTTTTAGAACACTACCCAATTTTTTGTAGGTATTTATTACGGGCTTCCAGGAGTGCTTCCAATGATTGGAGTAGTGCCGCAGTGCCGATAGGTGCGGGTAAGACGGATGTGATTGTTTGCCGTCGTTACCGTTTTCGTCCCTTGACAAAGAGAAAGGCATCGAGGTTATGGAGAACCTGACCTTGTGGATCCTTGTCGCCGACTTGGTCGAATTCTTGAATAAGTGCCTCCAATTTCTCGTGGAGGAAGGCATTCGCATCAATGGGGGGCTGTTGCATCGTTACGTCCGTGTAAAAAGGGGGAAACTAACGCCGCCAGTATAACACAGAGAAAAATACCTACAAAGAATTGACACTCCTTTGCTTTTTGCGTCCAAAAACTTTTTACAACCAAATCGACGGGCGACGGACTTTTACCCCCTTCTCAATCAGCAAATAAATGGTATAAGTCGGAGGTTCCCATTACTCTTTCCTGTCTGCGGTGTTCAAACAAATAGAGGCGGAAGTCACCGTCAACGTAAACTTATGAAAACGAAAAATAAAATTCTGTCCGTTCTTTTGCGGCCTGTGATTTCGCTGGTACTCCTGCTGCTGACAGGATTTATTGTCGGAATTCTGATGGTTCCCAAGACGGTTTCAAAAAATACCGAATCCCGCTCATTGGTCAATACCGTCGAGGTGGTTCCTCTTGAGCGGCATTTGGACGGAATTGACTTCAAAATAGACGGCGAAGTCATTCCGTACCGGCAACTCGACATTGTTCCCGAAATTCAAGGCAGGGTCGTTTACAAATCGGAAAACTGCCGGCTTGGTCGTTCGGTGCAAGCGGGGGAAGTTTTGCTACGAATTGACCCAACGGATTATGAACTCGAATCGGAACAACTAACCGAAGCCGTAAAGCAGGCGGAAGTTAACATCCAAGAAAATAAAGTTCAACTGGAAAATACACAGAAAGAATTGGAGTTGGCAAAAAAACAACTCGAACTAAAACAGCGGGATTTCAAACGGAATCAGTCGTTGGCGGAAAGCAATGCTGTTTCGGCTTCCGAACTGGACACGGCGCAATCGAGTTTGTTGACTACCGAAGAGACCGTTCAAAAACTTGAAAACCAAATCCGAATTTATGAAACGCAAACCAGCAAACTGGACGTTGCCCTTCGTAAAGATAACATTGCTCTGAAAACGGCAAAGTTAAATCTGGAACGAACGGAAGTAAAATCTCCGCTCGGAGGTGTTGTCACTTCGGATTCGTTTGAAGTCAATACTTTCATTCAACGCGGAGCAAGTGTTGCGAAAATCCTGGATGTATCGCAACTTGAAATTCAGTGCAGTTTGTATATGAAACAGATTCAATGGATTTGGCTTTCTACCGAAAGTTCTCCGAATTTGAAAATTCCTGATGGTTATGTGTTCAAACCGACACCGGTAACCATTCTGTATGAACTTGAAGGAACGACTTGGGCGTGGGACGGCACGCTCAAAACACTTGATGGCGGCGGTATGAACGCTGTTACAAGAATGGCTCCGTGCCGGGTGAAAGTTGATAATCCGCAAGCCGTTCGTCTCTACAAAAGTAATTCACAAAACGTTCCGGCTGTCAAATCTCCGCCGACATTGTTTTTTGGAATGTTTGTTTCGATTATTGTTCATTCAAAGCCGGAGGTTTCACTGTATAAAATTCCTGAAAGGGCATTGTTGCCCGGCAATAAAATATGGACAGCAACCGGCGGAAAGTTACACCAACACAGTATTCGGGTAGCAACAACGACATCAGACGGCGTGTTGTTTTACGCCGAATCGGAACATCTTTTGCCGACCGACCTCGTTGTCGTCTCACCGCTCGCGACTCCCATTGAAGGCGGAAACGTCAATATCATTCACTCTGTTACAAAAAGTGTTGCCGTCCATTTACCCGCCGATTAAATGAGTGGACCGTGTGATGAGAAAAGAGCATTGAGTTTTCATCCATTTAACATTTCCCCTTATGTTATATCGTTTTTTCAAGTGGACGGTTTCCAATTCTCCGGCGATGAACGTCATTATGATTGTTGTTTTCGTCATTGGGGCGTTTTGCAGTTTTCAACTGCGGCGGGAAACGTTTCCGAACTTCGATATGGAACAGATTCTGATTTCCGTTCCCTACCCCGGTGCAACGCCGGAAGAAGTGGAAAACGGTATCTGTCAGAAAATCGAAGAAGCCCTGCAATCGCTTGAAGGAGTTAAGAAAATTACCTGTTCCGCCAACGAAGGTTCAGCGATGGTACAGGTCGAACTCCGAAGCAATGTCCAAGACGTTGACCGCGTTCTCAATGAAGTCAAAGATTCCGTTGACCGGATTACGCCGCAGTTTCCCGAAATGATAGAACAGCCGACCATTCAGCGGCTTAAAATGCAGGAAACAATTATCTCCATCGGTGTTCTCGGTCCCCAAGACGATTCTGCCGAATCCGCGCTCGCTCTCCGTCAAGTTGCCGAAGACCTGCGGGAAGAACTATTACAGTATCCGAAAATCTCGATGGTCAATCTCGTCGGAACGAAAGATTATCAAATCGACATTGAGATTCCCGAAGAAATACTCCGTTCCTATCATCTCACGCTCAATCAGGCGGCGGCGATTGTCCGTGCGGAAAATATACAAACACCCGGAGGAACAATCCGCGCTCCGTCGCAGGAAATCAATGTCCGAACCGATAACCGGCGTTACGATGCTCAAGGAATCGGTGAACTTCCGTTCATCACGTCCCGCGAGGGAACTGTACTTCGGCTCAACGAAGTCGCTCATATCCGGGACGAATTCATCGACGGTCCCGCTTTGGCAACCGTTTATACTCCGCCCGAAACCGGTATTCCTGATGATACGAATTCCATTACCGGTCGGCACGTCATCGCTCTCGGTGTCTTGCGCAATACAAACGAAGACCTCTTGGCGATGGTCGATAACGTTTATGAATTCGTTGCGAAAAAGAATCAGCCCGGTGTGTTGCCGGAAGGTTATTCGCTCATCACTTGGGCAGACCACTCCGTCGAAGTCCGCTCCCGGCTGGAACTTCTTGCCAAAAACGGGATACAAGGTCTTTTAATTGTGTTCATTCTTTTGGCGTTATTTCTTGACCTCACGCTGGCGTTTTGGGTTGCTATTGGGATTCCCTTTGCAATGTGTGCAACGTGCCTCCTTCTTTACGGCAACAATCTAACGTTGAATATGATTTCAACGTTCGGTTTTATTATGGGTCTCGGTATTGTTGTTGATGATTCTATCGTTGCCGGGGAAAACATTTACACGCATCGAAGTCAAGGGAAAAACTTTTTCGAGGCGGCAGTCGATGGAATTTGCGAAGTGTTCCCTTCGATTTTTGCGTCCATTGTAACAACAATCATTGCGTTTGTGCCGCTGCTTTTTGTAACGGGAATAATGGGCAAAATCATTTACACGATTCCCGTTGTGATGATTACGATGCTCGTTGCATCGCTTTGTGAATGTGTTGGCATCTTGCCGTGTCATCTTGCGCATCGAAAAAATCTCTTTATCAAAATGCTTAGCGGATATTTGTACGTTTTTTCGTGGCTTCTTTTTCCGCTTCGCTGGGCAAGCCGGTATACAAGCGATTTGATGGCTTTTACGGTCAAGTATCTTTACGCTCCTTCTCTTATTTGGACTCTGCGGAACCGCTTTCTGTTCATCGTCGGCTGCGTTTGTATTATGATGATTACTCTTGCCCTCGTCGTGTCGGGAACGCTCCCGTTTGTTTTCTGTCCGAAGATGGACGGCAATTATATTCAGGTAACGCTGCAATTTCCGAACGGAACGCCTGCTGAAGTTACTGACCAATGGACGAAACATCTTGAGCGGTCTTTCTGGAAAGTTGCCAAAGAGTACGAAAAAGAAGGAACGCCGATAGCGGTGCGTTCATTGCGGGTCGTCGGGACATCGCTTATGTCGCGAGGCGGTAATATGTCCGGTGCATCCGGCGGCGGGGCTTCCTATCAAGGCGGTTTGACGGTGGAATTGGTGAGCGGCGAGCGGCGGAAGGTTACTTGCGTTGAAATTGCCAACCGCTGGCGGCAGGAAGCGGGACCGGTTCCGGGAGCCGATAAATTGGCGTATGAAACACAAATGTTCGGACCGCCGGGAGGAGCCGTTGAATTTGTTCTTGCCACGAAATCCCACAATGCCAAGGATTTAGAAGAAGCGGTTGAAGAGTGCAAAGATTATCTCGCGGATTTGGACGGAACCATTGACATTACGGACAGCGATATGCCGGGCAAATATGAGTTCCGCTTGAAAATCAAAGAAAAGGCGATGGCAATGGGATTGCATCCCGAAGATTTAGCGTCCGTGATTCGCGCAACCTATTACGGAGCCGAAGTGCAGCGGCTCCAGCGCGGTCGGCACGAAGTCAAGGTTATGGTTTGCTATCCCAGAGAAGACCGGCGTTCGCTCGGCGATTTCAACGAAATTCGGATTCGGACTTCTTCCGGCAAATATCCGATTACGGAACTTGCCGACATTGAAGTCGTTCGGGGCTACACGACGATTACCCGCAGGAATCAACAGCGTTCGATTACGGTTTCGGCGGATGTCGTCGAAGAAAGAGCGAACGCTCAAAAAATTATTGCAATGCTTAAATCGGACTTTTTGCCGAAATTGCAGCAAAAATATCCGAATGTGAATGTTCTTTGGGAGGGACACGAAGAAGAACGGGAAGAATCGACGCAGAGTTTGATTATCGGTTTTACTTTGGCAATGTGTGCTATGTTTATCGTTTTGACGATACAGTTCAAATCGTATATTCAACCGCTGATAATTATGGCGATTATTCCGTTCGGTTTAGTCGGAGCGGTTGCTGCTCACCTCTTGTTTGGAATGCCTTTGGCGTTTTTCAGTTTGTTTGGTTTGGTGGCGTTGAGCGGAATTATCGTGAACGATTCGATTGTGATGATTGACTTCATTAACCGAAAGTATCGGGACGGTGAACCGTTGCGGGAAACGTTGATAACGGTAGGACAGAATCGGTTCCGTCCGATAGTATTGACATCGGTTACAACGATTGGCGGTTTGCTGCCGATTGTTTTAGAAACGTCGTTTCAGGCGCAAATGATCGTTCCGATGGCATTGAGTTTATGCGGCGGCGTAGCGTTTGCGTTGGTTCTCGTTCTCTATTTCGTGCCGGTGCTGTATTCGTATTACGTCGATTTCTTTGTATGGAATCAAGTTGAATTCAAAAACTTGTTGATTGACCGAAAAGATACGAAATTGGTCAATCCTGTTACCGCATAATCCCTTTAATCCCCGCTCCGGTATTGTTAGTCGTTGCGGTAATGGGTCTTTTGAACGGTCTTTTTCTGGTTCTAACGCAGATTCAGGAACAGACGATTTCAGAAAGTATTTCGGGGTTTAACCGTAAAAATCCGCTGTTTCCGCCCTGTTGCGTTCTTTCCTTGTCTTGCGTGAACCGGGCGGACTGCCGAAAATTCACCGAAACCGGCAAATCCTCGCGAAAGAAAAAACATTTTTTATGTGGCGGAGGTGAAAAAAAATAAAAATCAGATAGAATGAGCGAATCGAAAAAAGTGAAATCTGCCGTACAATGTCGTCTTTCGAGGATATAAGTAAACTTTATGAAACCCTCTACGCAGGTGCCGCGAGCGTTCCCCGTTGACGCACACGGGGCTAAATGGGTTGCCCCGATGTTTTTCTTTTGTTACAATAACGTCGCCATACGTTGCTAAACGACTTTTGCTATGCACTCCTTTGTTGTTTCCACTTTTTCCGTGAATGTTTATTCGCTGATGGGGATTGTCCTTATCGGAACGCTGGTTTTCTCGCTCTGCGTCAGAAAACGCTATACTGCTAAAGACCTGACGGCAGTGTGGAGCATCGCCGCTTTGGTCGTCGTCTGCGGGAGCGTGTTCATTGCAAAAGCCGAAAGAGAACAAAAAGCACACCTCTACGGCATTTTGCAAAGACACGCCCACATCTATCGGGATGCCGTCGTCAGTTTAGGACATAACGACATTCCGCTCGAAAATGCAACAGAACACGAAAACTATGGAAAAATCATTGCTTTTTTCAAACTGTGCCACCGTTCTATGCCGTTAATCCCTTCAACATATACATTACGGAACAATACCGAAGGAAAGTTAATCTTTTTTGTCGAACCGGGAATATATCTCGGAGAAGATGAAAAAGGAGAAAGTCAATACGAACTCTCAACAAAATGCGGCGACCCGTTTCCGGCAATGCAAGGCGAAGCGGATAAAATTTTTGCAGAGGGTACATCATACGTTTCTCCCGAACCTTACACAGACGAATACGGCACTTGGGTTACGGCACTCGAACCGATTCCTGCACCGAATGGAAAAATTGAAGGGATTTTAGGCGTTGATTATCTTGCCGTTGACTGGAACGCAAGCATTGCCGCTGCGGGACGTGCCGCAATGGAAACCGGATTTGCCGTTTTCGTTTTCCTGCTGGTCGGCGTAGTTTTTTTCGCCGAACGGCAATACCAACGCCGTAAAGAAAAAACACATACATTAGAACAGGAATCACTGCTTCGGCACGTCCATTTGACTGAAGCGATTATCAATGCGACCCCCAATGCGATTCTGGTGCTTTGCGAAGGCATCAAAAAGCCGTACACCAACAACCATTACACGGCACTGTTTCCCGGCTGCGAAAATTTCTATTACAACGAGCCGTTAGAACGTGTTCGGGCTTATTACAGTCAATATCTCAGCAATGTTGACGAATTTCTTAACCTCGTTCACGAAGTCCGCACAAAACGGGGACGGCACTCCGGCTTAATGCGGATGCGCAACGGCAGAGTGATGACGGTTACCGGACACGGGACCGAAATTCGGGAAGGAAATATCGGCGAAGCCGAAGTGTGGACTATCAATGATATTACCGAACAGGAAAACGCACAAAAAACGCTCAAACTGCAACAGAATCTTGTCAAAGCCGTTTATGACGCTTCCGAAGACGCACTCTTCGCCATCATTGATGGTATCTTGCCCATTGCCAATCATGCCTACTCCGCCTTCTTTCCGAATTGGGAAGAAATTTGCCGATACAATCAGCCGATTGAAGAATTATGGGCGTTCTATAATCAGTATGTATTCGATACCGATTATAAAATGTTCCTGATAGAAAATCTCCGCAAGACCCGCGAAACGCAAACCGGTGTCATTCATTTCCGCAATGGTAAAATCGTTCATATCACCGGTCGCTTGATTAAGACGGACTTCGGCGAAAGCGGCGAAGCGGAACTTTGGACGCTTCGGGACATTACCCAGCGGGTCGAATATGAACAATCGCTCGAAATTCAGCAAAAGGCAATGGAGCATATCTCGGTTGCAATTTGCCGTGTCTCCAAAACGGGGCAATTCATTTATGCCAACCGTTCTGCCGCAAAACTGCTCGGCTGCGCTGCCGTTGATGAATTGCTCGGACGAAACACTTGGGACTTCGGTCCGTGCCGAAATCAAGAGGAATGGAATACTTATTGGCAAAGTATCGTTGAACAGGACTCGATTATTTTCAACGGTGAAATCTGCCGTTTGGATGGTTTGTCCTTTACGGCAAACGTTCATTGCGACCACGTCGAATATGAAGGAAAAGAGTTCGCCGCCTGCTGTATTCAAGACCTGACGGAACAGACGAAACGGCTTGCCGCCGAACAGGCAACGGGAGCGAAGTCGCAGTTCCTCGCTTCAATGAGTCACGAAATCCGAACGCCGCTCAACGGGATTATCGGGCTTTCGGATTTGCTGTTGAGTACCAGTTTGGACTCAACGCAGTTGCAATATGCCGAGTTGCTGCAAACTTCCGGCAGGTATTTACTGTCGTTGATAAATGATATTCTCGATTTCTCAAAAATCGAGGCGGGCAAACTTGAAATTGAATGTATTGACTTCGATTTACCGCAACTTCTTCACGGCGTTGTCGGAATGTTGACACCGAAGGCGAGCGAAAAGTCGATAGAAATACGTTGCGAGTTTGTCAACAAATTGCCGAAGGTTGTCATCGGCGACCCCGTGCGGCTTCGGCAGGTGCTGGTCAATCTGGCGGGTAATGCGATTAAATTTACCGGACAGGGTGCGGTGAGGATTGTCGTTGAAACGTTAAGAGATGCCGAAGCCGGCGGTGAAGTACAGGTTAGGTTTGCGTGTGTGGATTCCGGTATCGGGATTCCGCCGGAGGGTATCGGCAAGTTATTCAAATCGTTTTCGCAAGTCGAATCGGGAACGACGCGGAAGTACGGCGGCACCGGTTTGGGATTGGCAATTTGCAAACAACTGGTCGGTTTGATGGGCGGCGAAATCGGCGTGAACAGTACGGAAAACGTCGGTTCGGAATTTTGGTTCGTCTTACCGTTCAAAAAAGGTGCAGCGAAAATTAGCCCAAGTACCAACGGTGCGGGCAGCACCGCCATCGGAATAAGTCCCGATGCGAACACGAATAGCGGTACGATTCTGGTTGCCGAAGACAACAAGATTAACCAAATTGTTGTCGGCGAAATTCTGAAACGGGCGGGTTTCTCGTATGAGGTTGTCGGTGACGGACAGCAAGCCGTCGTGGCGGTCAAACGGGAGTTAGCCCAAGCACCAACGGTGCGGAGAAAATATGTGGTGGTGTTAATGGACTGTCAAATGCCGGTGCTGGACGGTTACGAAGCAACGAAACAAATTCGGGAAATGGAAACCGATACGCATATTCCGATAATCGCTCTAACGGCAAATGCAATGAAGGAGGACGCTCAACGATGTTTAGATGCCGGTATGGACAGTTATTGTGCCAAACCGATAGACCCGGCAGAATTGGTCGCGGAAATTCAACGTATGTTAACATTGAAGCCGCAAGAGGAATAGACGATGCTCAACTTAAATCATACTACGGACAATGAAACAATCTCTTTTCCTGCTTAACTTTTTTCTTCTCATTCTCGCTTATTCCTCTGCCGCGGCAGTTGAATCTGTTGAGTATCAGAAATTTCAAACTCCTCCCGATTCCGCCCGTCCGTGGACGTATTGGTTCATTATGGACGGCAATCTCGATAAATCCGGTATCACTGCCGACTTCGAGGCGATGAAGAAAGCCGGTATCGGCGGTATTATCATTATGGAAGTGAACATCGGCGTTCCGCGCGGCAAAGTCGA
>JAISJZ010000022.1 GCA_031261125.1 Planctomycetaceae bacterium
TTTTCTGCGGCACCCGTCAAAAACGGACATACGTTCGGATGATAACTGCCGAACGTCATTTCCCGCATCGCTTGATGTGTACCGACGTGTCATCATCGGCAACGGACACAACTTGCCAAATTGTGCCAAACTGGCTAAAAGGAACGTTGACTCTGCCGGAAATTGGAATATACTATTTGTCTGTATGCTTTCGTTGATTGATATAATTAGGAGTACCAAGTGCCGCTCTGTCCGTATTTCAACGGTCAGTTCCTAACCGCTTGTGTCATTCATATAGAAATAGTATGAAATACACTATCCGCTATAAACTGATTCGCGGAATCATTTTACCGTTCTTCGCTCTTTACTGCCTTCTGGCAGTGATTCTTATGTTCTTGAAACATCGGCGGCAATACAGAACACCCGCCGAACGCTTGCCGCAACGACGGCTCTCGATGCTGTAACGTGTGAAAAAGTATTGTCCAACGCTGCCGAACACGCCGAAGGATTGTCCCGGTATATCGAGGTACATCGTCCCGATTCTCCTGAAAGTATTACCCGGCATATCAGTGCATTGCTGACGGACTATCCTAATATCACCGGAAGTGCTGTTATTTTCCGAACGGGTATGTTTCCCGGACGTTCCGGTCGATTCGCTCCCTTTCTCTATCGAAACAAAGATAATCCGGAGGAGATTCTGTACAAAGACCTTACCGACCACGATTTTTCAACGGAAGAATGGTATGCAAAACCGAAAGAAACCGGTCGCGCTTGCTGGACGGAACCTTATTTTGACGAAGGCGGTGCAGGTGTATTGATGTGTACATATTCGGTGCCGATTTTCTTTGATGACAAACTCGCCGGTATGGCAACGATTGATATGAAACTCGATGACATTCACAAGGCGATGCGCAACATTATGGACCGCGACACCAAAGATAAAAGAGGTATTTTATTCAGTGCGGCGGGAACCATCATCACGGCACCCAATCCCGAACGGGATATGAAGGAAACGATTCACACTCTTGCTGATAAATTTCATACGGACGCTTTCAAACAAGCAGGAGAGTCCATCGCCGATACAAAATCAGATTCTCGCAACAAGCATTATTATATCGACGGACCCATCAGCGGCAAACATTCAATTTTGGTTTGTGCGCCGCTTGAAGACACCGGTTGAGGGTTAATGGAATGGCAACCATTATCTGCTGTACTGTACCCAATTTATCAGCGGCTTCAGGTACGGCTCGTTGTTTATACATTGGGACTGCTCTGCACCGTTGGACTGATAGCCGTCATTGCCCATAGAATCACGCACCCGTTGAAAGAGTTGGTTCGTTTTGCTCTCAAACTAGCGGACGGCAACTTAGACGCAACGGTTCAGAATGTGAACACCGGCGACGAAATTCAACGTCTTGCCGAAGTTTTCAATCAGATGACCGTGTCGTTGAAAAAAGTATTGAAGAAACAATCCAAAGCCGAACCCAAACCCTGGAAGCACAAAACAAGGCGAAAACAGAATTTCTGACACTGGTAAGCCACGAACTCCGAACCCCGATAAACGGTATTTACAGTGCAGCCGACCTCCTCCTCGAAACACCGCACAATACCAAACAAAACAACCTTGTCGAGATACAGCGGGAATCGTCGCAACTTTTGCTGCTTCTCATTTCAAATATGCTCGATTATTCCAAATTGGAAGTCGAAGGAATTTCCGTACGGAAATCTGTTTTCAATCTCCGGGCATTGATTGAGCAGATTCATACGATTATGCGTTTCAATGCAAAAACGTGGAATGTGAATAGTGCGTTCCAAATTGACGCTCGAATAAAAGACCTCGCGGAAGGAGATGCTGCCCGTATCCGGCAAGTGCTGCTCAATCTTTTAACAAATGCCGTTAAATTTTCTTCTAAAAAAGAGGGAAGCGGAAACGTAACGTTGAATATAAAACACAAGCAATACCGATTCGGGACAAATCCGTTTTGATGTTATTGATGACGGAATCGGAATCTCGGAGGAGAAACAAAAAATGATATTCGAGGCGTGGCAGCCCGATACATTGAACAACCGACGTTATGATGGTTTGGGTCTTGGCTTGATTATTTCAAAAGCGATTATCGAGGCATTAAACGGCACGATTGGAATACACAGCGAAGTTGGAAAAGGTTCGGCTTTCTGGTTTGAAATCCCGCTGCCGCAAGCGGACAACAAGCCGGTGCAAAGCCCTGTGTTAGCGGAAGTCATCACGTATTGGCTTGCCGAAAATGTGAAACAATGAACGTGATTCTTGTATTTTGGCAGGCGGACGCTCTCTGCAGCGGTCGTGCCGGCGTACTTCCCAAATCCGCAATCCCGCTTGACAGCCGCTGCAAAGTACCGGACAATACCGTCATGTTCAACCAACTTTTTTACGGCGACAATTTAGAAGTTCTGCAAAAACACATCGGCGATGAAACGGTCGATTTGTGTTATGTTGACCCGCCGTTTAACAGTAATCGGAATTATAATCAAATATACGCCTCCCCTTCGGGGAGGTTGGGAGGGGGGCAAACACTGAACAATGTCGGCAAAGATGATATAGCTCAATCACAAGCATTCATTGACACTTGGACTTGGGGAATCGAAACGGAAATTTTACTCGATAAAATACACCGTGAACCGCAATACACGGAACGATTAGTTGAAACCATTGACGGCTTTGTTAAGATTCTCGGTAAGGGTAGTTTGCTGTCGTATCTTGTCAATATGGCTGCGAGGGTCGCAGAAATTTGGCGGGTATTGAAACCGACCGGCAGTTTTTATTTGCACTGCGATTCATCGGCTTCGCATTATTTGAAAATTTTGCTTGATAGTATTTTTTGCGACAGAGGCGGTGATTTTATCAACGAAATCGTTTGGCACTATTCCAGCGGCGGGGCGGGTAAGAAGGCATATTCCCGCAATCACGATGTAATACTGTTTTATACAAAAAGCCGTAAATACACATTCAATTTCGATGCCGTCAAGGTCGTCCGAACGGAAAAATCACTCAAAAGAGCGAAAAATCCCCAAGGGGCGAGAATTGCAGCAGATAATAATCTTAAACTGCCTGAGGATGTTTTTGAAATTCAATACATTAATCCGATGGCAAAAGAGCGACTCGGTTATCCCACCCAAAAGCCGCTCGCCTTACTGGAACGCATCATCAAAGCATCATCCAACGAAGGCGACGTTGTATTAGACGCTTTTTGCGGCTGCGGGACGACCGTTGACGCTGCACAATCATTGAATCGAAAATGGATTGGAGTTGATATAACGTACAATTCCATTTCGCTCATACTAAAACGTTTGAAAGACCGCTACGGCGAGGGCATCGAAAACGAAATTACGCTTTTCGGTATTCCGAAAGATTTAGCAGCGGCAACGGCGTTGGCTCACAAGAAGGACGACCGATTACGCAAAGAGTTTGAGAAGTGGTCAATCCTGACTTATACCGATAATCAAGCGAA
>JAISJZ010000037.1 GCA_031261125.1 Planctomycetaceae bacterium
CGTTTCTTATACGGACAGCAACGGCAATTTGTCCTTGGAAACGGATGTTGCTAACGTCGCCAGCAAAACGTCCACGTTTAACATCAAAAGCGGCGGGGCGACGTTCCAAATCGGGAAAAACGTCGTTGCCGACCAACAGTTAAAATTCGGTCTCACGAGTGCGAACACATCGAACCTCGGCGGGGCGAGCGGTAATCTCAACGATTTGCTCGGTCTCGATTACACCAACGCCACAGATGTCAAGAAAGCGTCGGCGATTGTCGATGAAGCGATTGACGGCATCAACAAGCAGCGCGGGCAAATCGGTTTTATGCAGGGCAGTGTTTTGAAGCCGACGACGGAATACCTCGAAGACAATTTGACAGCGGTCGCGGCAGCGGAAGGCAACATTTCCAACGTCGATGTCGCCTTTGAATCGAGCCGTTTGGCGAGAGAAGAGTTGCTTGCCAACAACGCAATGAACGCCGTCCTATTCAACCGCTCCTACGCCCAATTCCTCGTCAGTTCACTTTGGTAAAATTCCGTCATTTCACTTTACTTGGAGGTTTTATGAAAATTCGATTCGCTGTTCTGTTTCTTTTACTGTTTCCCGTTCTTCTTTGCGCCGAAGGAGTTACGCCGGAGCCAACGGTCGAAAACGGCACCGCTTGGTATGATGCCGCTCAATGGGACATCGGCGGCAAGGGCTGGAAAGATACTTCAACGCATTTTACCCGGATGCCGCTGCGTGCCGAGGCGACCGTCCCGAAATCCGTCTGGGGACTTTCGCAGCACTCTGCCGGATTGGTCGTGCATTTCAAAACCGATGCCCCGAAAATTATGGTGAAACACGAAGTCGGCGGTAATCTAACGATGCCGCATATGACGACCGTTGGTTCCAGCGGCTTGGACTTGTACGGCAAAGACGACAAAGGGGTTTGGCGTTGGGCGGGCATTACGAAGCCGCCGGCAAACAAGTATGAATACACGATGCTTCAAAACGCGCCGGCACAGATGCGGGAGTATAAAATTTATCTTCCGCTGTACAATTCGACAACCGCTCTTTCTATCGGCGTTCCGGCAGACCGCAAATTGGAGGCACTGCCGCCGTCCGCCGAAAAACCCGTGTTTTGGTACGGAACGTCTATCGCTCACGGCTGTTCCGGTTCGCGTCCCGGTATGACAGTACCGGCGATAATTGAACGGCGGCTGAACATTCCGGTAATAAACTTCGGTTTCTCCGGCAGCGGGCGGATGGAAGCATCAATGGCGGAATTGATTAAAGAAACGGATGCAAGTGTATTCGTTCTCGATTGTATGCCGAATATGACGATAGAACACGTTCGAAACAATACCGAACCGTTCATTCGGGAACTGCGGAAAGCAAAACCGGATACGCCGATTGTGATGGTTGAAGGTCCGATATATTCTTACGGCTGGATTCAGCCGAATTGGATGGAAAATTATCAGGAGAAGTGCAAACGGTACCGGGAAACATACGAAAAACTTACTGCGGAAGGAATGAAGAACATTACTTACGTTAAGGGCGATACACTGTACGGTTCAGACAGCGACGGCACGGTTGACGGTTCACATCCGTCTGACCTCGGAATGTCCCGCAACGCCGATGTGCTGGAACCGGTGCTGCGGACCGTATTAAAGAAGTAACCTTCGACGGTTTCCAAAAGAAACCGGTTAACTGCGTCTCTATACCTTGCAACGTTTGAAAATTGATGTTTTTATAACAGTAGAATTATGCTGTTATGATGTATTTCTATTTTCTATGCACGGAGACAGATATGTTGAAGGTGAATTACACGACAGTGGCAAAAGAGAAAATTAATTAATTTCGTTATCGTTATCCTGATCCTCGGATCCAAAAACATTTTGAGATGCTTTGGCTTCACGCTTGCGGAATAAAAGTCCCGGAAATCGCAAAGACTTACCGGCACGAATCCTTACACAGTGCGCGGTGTCATCAAAAAATATCGTGACGGCGGAATGGAGGAAATCGTCAAAACAAAGTATCATCGTCCGCAAAGTTCCCCTGAACACTATAAAATGTCCATCATCGAAGAATTACCAAACGTCCTCCGACAACCTCCAACGAAGCCGCCCATCGGATGAAACAACTCTTCGGAGTGGAACGTTCCTCACACCGGGTTCGTGTTTTTATGAAAAAACTTGGAATGAAATTCCTGCGTACCGGTTCCGTCCCGGCAAAAGCCGATTTAGAAAAACAGGAGGAATTCAAAAAAGAGGATTAGAGGTGCCCTTGACTTGTACAAAATTATTTTTACAATACTGCCCATACTGAAATGAAATGACTTCAATAATTCGGTCATCGAAACACGAATGGAAAAGATAGGTAAAATGGGGGGGGGTGGTAATTCTCAAAGTCAGCTCGATTACTTTTCGCTTGAACGTTCGCAGATGCTTAAAGGGGTATTGGCGATTAGTATCGTTTTGAATCATTTGGCACGAGGAACCGATGTCGTATGGGTTTTTGATAGGTTTTTTTCTGAAATAGGTTTTCCGATTGTTACGGTATTTTTCTTTATTACCGGGTACGGCTGGAGTTATGTTCAAAAGTTGTGTTTAGCGTCAGGCAACGGAGTTGGATATTTCGCTTATTTTAGGTCATTTTTTCTTTTAGTCACTGGACTTGTTCTTTCTTGATTCCGTCCGTGAATATCACTCCGTCGGCGACCTCCGCACATAACTCCGGCTTGTTCAAACGCCGCCAACGTCTCTC
The DNA here is from genome assembly GCA_031261125.1 of Planctomycetaceae bacterium. Taxonomy (GTDB): domain Bacteria; phylum Planctomycetota; class Planctomycetia; order Pirellulales; family Thermoguttaceae; genus WRKP01. Next base: position 2,735 of record JAISJZ010000037.1, read on the forward strand.
CGCCTGCTCAAGCAACTTGAAACT
>JAISJZ010000059.1 GCA_031261125.1 Planctomycetaceae bacterium
GCTGTTCCAATGGCTGACGGGCGTTGCGCCCGACCCGTCGCTGGCATTCTCGCTGCAATCGGCAACCGCTCCGATTCCTGAACCGCACTTTGAAGCATTAGCGGCAATTTATCAGCCGAAGAAGACGACTTATGCGTCCATCGAAATTGTCGATACGCCCGGTTTGAGCCGCGACCAGCAAGGCAATCCGGCGAAACTCGCCCAACTGCGGGAAGCAGACGCTCTCGTTTGGGTGGTTCCCGTGTTTGACAGTTCCGACCCAAAAAAGGAACTGCAAGCGTTCAAAGACGACACGGTACTTGCCGACCTCGAAATTGTTCTCAACCGCATCGAAAAAGTTGAGGAAGCAAACAAACGTCCCGTTCCGAAACAGAAACACGAAGAATTTGAATTCGAGTTGGAAACGCTAAAACGCATTCAGCAAGGACTCGAATCCGGCAAGCCGTTGAAAGAAGAGGACTTAACGCCGGAACAGCAGCGGCTGACACGGGGATTCCGTTTGTTGACCGGCAAACCGCGGATGCTTTTATTCAACACCGCCGATGAGGAAACCGATTTGGATAAGTACAAAACGTTTTCCGAGCCGGACGCACCGGCGGCGGCAGTGAGCATCCGGCTGGAACGGGAACTCGAAGCGATGCCGGTTGAAGACCGCAAACCGTTTCTCGATGAAATGGGTTTAACGTCAACGGACAAAGGTGCGGTAATCAAGATGATTCTTGATGCTTCGGGACAGGCAACATTCTTGACGGCGGGTACGCCGGAAATTCGGACGTGGCTGATGCCCAGGGGCGGGACGGCAATCGAGGCAGCGGGGGCGATTCATACGGATATGGTGAAGGGTTTTATCCGTGCCGAGGTGATGCGGGCGGACGATTTAATCCGGCTCGGCAGTGAGCGGGCGGTGAAGGCGGAGAATCTTGTCCGGCGTGAACCGAAGGACTACGTTGTTCAGAGCGGCGATATTCTGTTGTTTCACTTTAACTGATATTTTCAAACTGACATAGCGCAGATTTATAGTTTTTCAATGAGAGCAATTTCCTCGTCCGTCAAACCGTAAAGTTGATAAACGAGTTGGTCATTTTGTTCGTTCTCATTGGAGCATTGAGAATAGTCATTGGATTTTGGATGTGAGTATGAGTGAGGACGGCAACAGAACTCAGCGTGATAATGGAGCGGAGAATTTGTCGATGCTGCGGCGTTTGGCATTAGCCATCTTGAAACCGGTCAAGGGCAAGAAGACGATTCCAACGCTGATGTTTCAACTCGCAATAGACGAAAAAGAAAGAAATAACGCTATAAAACATATTTTGATGCGTTAGCCCTGGTATCCCCCCTAACAAAGGAGCAAACCAATGACCAACCTTCGTGTTCCGTTCATTTTGGGTCGTGTTCTAAAATCATTGAATAAACCAATGGTATCCGAAAAACCAGACATTGATTATTAAGCCGATGACGATTTTGTGCATCTGTTCCGTTTTGGAAAAGCGTATGCCTTTTCGCACCAGACGGCTGCACCACGTCCGCAACGACAGACGGAAATACGCCCGGAATATGTAAATCCTCCACAAATTTTTACGCACCCTCAACGATGAATTGCCAAACGCAGGGGATTGACAAATTCTTAAAAATGACGAAAATGCAGAAGTTGAACACAAAAAATTGACCATTCTGTAAACCGTTGCAAATGAAAAACGTTATCGCTCTTATTCTCGGCGGCGGGCAAGGAACCCGGCTGTATCCGTTGACCAAGTTCCGTGCTAAACCTGCCGTTCCTATTGGGGGGAAATACCGCCTCATTGACATTCCGCTGTCCAACTGCATCAACAGCGGACTAAACCGGATTTTCGTCCTGACGCAGTTTAACTCCGCAAGTTTGCACAAGCACCTGCAATCGTATCACTTTGACACATTTAGCGGCGGTTTCGCTGAAATTCTGGCAGCACAGCAAACGATGTCTAACTTGAATTGGTATCAAGGTACTGCCGATGCTGTGCGCCAAAATATCAATTACATCCGCCAGCGCAACGTCGATTACATTCTGATTCTTTCCGGCGACCAACTGTACCGGATGGATTTTCGCGAAATGCTGCGAACGCACGTTCAGAACAAAGCCGATGTTACGATTGCATCAGTTCCGGTACCGAAAGACCAAGCGTCAGCACTCGGTATTATGCGGCTCGACGACGACGGGCGCGTTATCGGTTTCCTCGAAAAACCGAAGAGCGATGATGAATTACAGCACGTCCGTACCGCTCCTGAATGGATTGACAAGCACGGTATCCGGTCAAAAGGGCGTGATTATCTGGCGAGTATGGGTATTTACCTGTTCAACAAGGGAACACTGCTGGACGTGCTGGAAAAGACCGCTTACACCGATTTCGGCAAAGAGGTGTTTCCGGCGGCAATCCGCACAAAAAAAGTGCAGGTTCATCTGTTCGACGGTTATTGGGAGGACATCGGAACAATTAGAGCGTTCTTTGATGCGAACTTGGCAATGGCAAAAGTGTATCCGCCCTTTGCACTGTCGGCACCGGATTGGACAACTTACACAGAAGCGCGGTACCTTCCGCCGTCGAGAATGGACGGTGCCACTGTCCGCGGTTCGCTCATTGCCGACGGCTGCAACATCGGCGAAGGAACGGTGATTGAGAACAGCATTGTCGGGCTGCGTTGTCAAATCGGCAAAGGCGTTCACATTCGCAACTCAATTATAATGGGGGCGGACTATTACGAAACGGATTCCGAGGTGATGGAACAGCAGCGTCGCGGTCTGCCGCCGTTGGGTATCGGAGAAAACACGAAGGTAGAACACGCTATTATTGACAAGGATTGCCGTATCGGCAAACGAGTGTCGATAGTCAACAAGGCGGAGATAACGGACAGCGAAGAGAAGCCGTTCGGAATGGTTCGGGACAGTGTGGTTTGTATTCAGAAAGAAGCGTCCATTCCTGACGGCTGGACGTTGAGAGGATAGCAATCCGATGTCAGTGCGGCTGAATTGCTTCTGTACCGGCAAGAAACTGTTCTATTGCAGACAGCACTTCTTCCGGTGTATCTTCAAGAACAAGGTGGTGAGCGTTGTCAAGCCGGCGAACAACCGCTTCAGGGAAAAACTGGATGAACCGCTTCAAAAATTTCGGCGAAAAACACCAGTCCAACATTCCCCAAATCAAACAAACGGGTTTGTGCCGGAACATCGGCAGGGCGTTTTCAATCGTTTGCAGCGTTTGAAACGCCGGATGACCGGGGGTAAGCGGAATGTCCTGCACGAACCGCTTGACAGCCGTCCGGTTCGCCCAAGTGTTATACGGAGCAAAATAACCGGCACGGACTTCTTTCGGGATATGCTTCGCCGCCGCCATTGTCATCGTTCCCAGCGAAAACAAATTCAACCCCTGAATCGCCAAACGACCGAACAGCGGCAGTTTGCAAACTTTAATTCGCAGCGGACATTCACCGGAAAACGCCGATGTGTTCATCAACACGAACCGGTCAAACCGATCCGGGAACCGCTCCGCCGTTCCGATACCGATTGCCCCGCCCCAATCGTGAGCAATAAGCGTGATATTCCGCAAATCAAGATGTTCAACGAACCGGCTCAAATCGCCTATCCGGCGTTCCAGCGAAAACGGATACTCTTTTTCTGACGGTTTATCGGACAAGCCGCAGCCGATATGGTCGATAGCGATGCACCGGTATCTGTCGCGGAATGCCGTGATAAGATTGCGGAACATAAACGACCACGTCGGATTACCGTGAACCATCAGGAGTGTTTGCCGGTCTTTGGCGTTCCGCGGTCTCATCTCGTCAACGTAATGGTACCGCAGTCCGTCCCAGTTGAAGTAGCGGGACTCAAACGGATACAAGGAACGCCAAACGGGCTGTTCATTTTTTTTCATCAGGAATGGAACAGGGAATACGCCGCTGAAAGAACTTTGGATGTTTGAACCATTATCTCTATTTAGGTGAAAAAAACAAGCCGGCGCGTTGTCAAACTTAAAATCACCGGAACAAAGCCGCCAGGGAATTACCGAGAAGATAAATTATGTAGAATAGTAAAAACAATGTTCCGCCGCCGAGAATAATAAAAAATGCCGCCATATAAGCATTAAAACTATTGCACCAAAACCGTTCAACCGGTGAACAGCGGTGATTGACCCGATACATATCAACGGCTGTACCGGACATCACCGCCGCGGTAACGATAGACCCGTAAACGGTAAGAAACGGCATTGACGTAGCGTAAAACAACAGCGTTAAAATATGCGATGCCAATGCACCGCCGAAACCGCTGTACGGTACGCCAGGATTTCCGATGGATGAAATCAATTCCCGACAGGTTAACCAAGCCGCTGCAACGGTATAGAGACAAAGGAATACCAAACAGATTCGGCTGCGGACAATCTGCCGAATCTGGAAAAGAAAAAACGGATTAAGCGAAGTGTCGTAATTCTTCAATGGTGATTATTCAACGGTATTAACACCCTCTTTTAACGGTCTGTCCGTTTTACCGTCTTTGCTGATATATTTGCCGTTTGTTCCCTTCGGCAGCGTTATCGTGCCGGTGATTTTGCCGTTTTCGTTCTTCAATTCAACGGAAAGAATCCCGAACTGCGTCGGCGTTTTGCTTTTTAGCCATTTCAACGGACCCGGCTGCGGTATAATCAAAAATTCCTTTGGTGAAACAAAATGTACGCCGGCGGCATACTGCGACAGCATCGTTAAACCGCCGCCCGACCAAGCGTGATTTATTGTACCGCCGCCGAAGCCCTCACTGCCGATGCCCCAGCCCTCCCAAAGCGTCGTGTAATCGGGATGTTCCGTCATCTTTTTGAACCGCTCTTTCATTCGGATAAACGCGTCGTTCTCATATCCTATTTTGAACAGTGCTTCGAGAACGTATTTTTCCATATAGGGACTGGCGTGTTTCTGTTTTAGCAACACGTCCCGCAGTTGCGGAAATTTATCTTGTCCGGCAAGTCCGGCAATCACCGCCATTGCATTCGCCCGGTCGTCGGTCTGCTTCTTGTACGCCGGGTCGCGGTACTCCGTTCCCGTCCAAAATACTTTATCAAAATTAGTACGAATCTTTTCCTTTTGTTCCTGACAGAATTTGACAGTATCTTTATCGCCGTTTAATTCTGCCGATAGGATTAAGGAATCCAGCGCGAGGTAATACCAGCAGTTAGTCAATACCCGCAAGTCAATGTTATCGCCCCAGTCGCCCCAATCCCACGCTCCGCGGCGGTGCAGGACGAGACCGTCTTCGCCGTACTCAAACAGCGACAGATATTTTTTGATTTGCGGTTCAAATTCTTTCAGCGGTTGAAAATCGCCGGTTGTTTTACACCAGTTACCGATACCGTATTTCCCGACGGTTGCCAGCATTTGCATCGGCAGTTCTCTGTCCCACGCACCGGCGGGAACCGGCGAAAAAATCACGCCGTTCGGCAGTTGCCAGCGCAGAAGTTCATACATTCCTTTGCGGGGCAGTAATGCCGATTTCTGGTCGAGAGCGTAAAACGCTTCGCCCAATTCGTTCACCGCATCGCCCCACCACTGCGCCCGTTCCCGGTCGGGACAATCGAAGTAAGTGTCCCGCATCGTAACGTACAGCGTTCTTACGGACTTTTTCCAAAGTTCGTTACAGAACGCATCATCGCACTCAAACGCACCGGCAAATTCCGTATCATAGCCGGTTTCCCGGTATTGCAGTGAAAGAATCTTAACACCGACGGGCATCGTGTAGATAACCTGATGACCGTTCATCCATCCTAACGATTCGTATTCCTGTTCGCCCTTTTTCGTAATGTACTCTGCCCGAACGTTGTATTCGCCGCCGCCTTGATAGTCATCGGAGCGGATGTCAATCGTGTATCCTTCCGGCGCATCAACTTTCAACAGTGGCGTGATTTGCGCATTGTACGGCAGTTTACAGATAATCGGTTTGCCGTCGGAAACCTGCGGCAAGCCGTTGGAACTAACAGACAGGTAATCCTTAACGCCATAGTCCTTCCACTGCGGAATCGGACGTTCGTACAACCGGTTCCACGGAGCGCACGGCACTTTGCCGATGACTTTCGGCTGCTGCCAATCGGAATCATTGAAGTCCGCCGCTTTCCAATCGCCCTTAAATTCAAACCGGGCATCGTACCGGATGTTTGATTCCGACAGCCGGTAGTTCGGCTGCGGGTCGGCAGTAATCCGTTCAAACGCCGTGTAAGGATTGTTTTTCCACGTTTCGTTGTTGTCCGGCAATTTGGTATAAAGGTGAACCTTCCACGTTGAATCGCTTAACAAGTTCAGCCCGTTTTTGCCGTTCGTTGACGCATCGAAAAGAAAACCGGGTACGCCGCTGCTCTTGTGCGAAAAACCGTTTTTGCCGAAGTACCACATCAATACGGCAATCTGATTTTTTCCGGCTTTCAGGTACTTTGCCAAATCAACTTTATCGAAATAGGTATCATCCGGGGTCGGTCCCCGTTTGAGTTGTCCTTCAAAGACAACGGTTTGTCCATTGACATAGAGCCAATACTTGGAATCACAAGCAATCCGGGCAACGGCTTTCTCCGGTACTTCGTTTAACGTGAAATCCCGGCGGAATGTCAGCCAAAGATTAGGCACGACCGCACCGGTTTTCGCATCAACGGGCAGTTTGTCAACGGAGAGCCAATCGGCTTTGAAATCCGTCACCGGCTGAATGGATTCACCGGCAGCGAAGAACGGACAGCAAAAATATACGGTTAACAACAGAAAGGAAAAATAAGAGTGTTTCATTAGAATTGAAAAAGAACAACAGATAACGAGTAATGACGGGACTCATTATTCTTTGCTGATGATTCTTTGTCAATAATGCTCCGGCGGCATTGACAGGACACTTCCCGGTTTCCTCATTTTTTTCGTTGAAATTAAACCGTTACCATTGCCGTTACCTCATCGCTACGGGTAACATTGGAAAGCGAAGCATCATAAGCCCGGATAGCGTAAATGTACGAACCGCTGTTGACGGCGGTGGTATCGTCAAAATACGGTGTCTTGCCGTTGAAGTT
>JAISJZ010000102.1 GCA_031261125.1 Planctomycetaceae bacterium
AGAAAAAATTCCCGTCAAAGATATTGCTGATTACACCGGTTTTCCTGAAATGATGGGCGGTCGGCTCAAGACGCTGCATCCAAAAGTTCACGGAGGAATCCTCTGCCGCCGCGATAACATCGGCGATATGAACGCCCTTGCCGAAAACGGTATTCAGACGTTCGAGTTGGTCGTCGTCAACCTTTATCCGTTTGAAGCAACCGTTGCCAAGGAAGGCGTTACCGAAGCGGAAGCAATCGAAAACATCGACATCGGCGGTCCGACAATGATTCGGGCGGCGGCGAAAAACCATCAATTCGTTACCGTTGTTACATCGCAAGACCAGTATTCTGCGGTTCTCGAACAGATTCAAAGTACCGGTCGCACCACGCTGCAACTGCGGCAGTCGTTAGCCCGTGACGCGTTCACAATGACCGGCAATTACGATACCGCCATTTCGCAATACTTCATCAAACACCTTGAAAGCGAAACGTTTCCGTCGGTCTTTACCGTGAAATACAACCGCGTCAATGTTCTCCGGTACGGCGAAAATCCGCATCAACAAGCAGCCGTCTATACGGATAAAAACAGCAAGACCGCCAACGTTGTTTCGGCAAGACAACTCAACGGCAAAGAACTTTCGTACAATAACTTGCTTGATGCCGATGCCGCATTGGCAATCGTCCGCGGTTTTATCAAACCGGCGGTGGCGGTGCTGAAACACAACAATCCCTGCGGCTGTGGTACTGCCGATAAAATATCCGTTGCGTTGCAAAAAGGACTTGACGGCGACCCGTTGTCCGCCTTCGGTTCGATTCTCGGTTTTAACCGCCCCGTTGACGTTGAGTCCGCCGAAATCTTATCAACCCCCGGCTTGTTTGTCGAGGCGATAGTTGCCCCGGCGTTCGATGAGGGAGCAGTCAGGATTTTGACGACAAAACCGAAATGGGCGGCGAATGTCCGTTTGCTGCAAGTCGGTTCGCTGAACGTCCCTCCGTCGAAATGGACGTTCCGGCCGCTGGAAGGCGGAGCGTTGCTGCAAGAGGCGGATATACTGAAAGACCCCGAAGAACAGTGGACGGTGGTCACGGAAACGAAGCCCTCGCCGGAAATTATGGACGACGTTCGGTTTGCGTGGGAAATTGTCCGCAATGTTAAGTCCAATGCGATAACATTGGCAAAAGACGGGATGCTGCTGGGGGCAGGGGCAGGACAAATGAGCAGAGTTGATTCCGTGGAAATTGCCGTCAAGAAAGCGGGCGGCAGAATCAAAGGCAGTGTTCTCGGCAGCGATGCGTTCTTTCCGTTCCCGGATTCGATTGAGAAGATTGCGCAGTACGGCATCGCGGCGGTAATACAGCCCGGCGGTTCCCGGAACGACGCGGCAGTGATAGAGGCGTGCAACAAGTTTAAGATACCGATGATTTTCACCGCCCGCCGCCATTTCAAACACTAAATAACTCTCCCTATAACTCTCCCTGTTTTCAAAAGAATAGAGAAATGTTATGATGGGGGACGATAACACTCAAAACAACTTTAATTCCTAATGCCGGAGTATTCCGTTGAAACGTGCAATTATTAGCGATATTCACAGCAATTTAGAGGCGTTGGAGGCGGTTCTTGCCGACATCGACTCGCAAGGCATTACCGAGGTCTATTGTTTAGGCGATTTGGTCGGTTACGGACCGAATCCTGTTGAATGTATCGACTTAATGCGGGGATTGCTGAGAAAAGGAGGATTGTGCTTGCTTGGCAATCACGACCAAGCGTCGCTGTTCGACCCGGAAGGATTTAACAACAGTGCCGAACGCGCCATCTTTTGGACGCGGGCGCAACTGGAAAGTCCGCATTTGCAAGGCGCAAACGAACGCTGGGATTTCCTCAATGAACTGCCCCGGATGCACCGCGAAGATGATTTGCTGTTCGTTCACGGTTCGCCCCGTAATCCGCTCAACGAGTATGTGTTTCAAGACGACATCTACAATGAACGGAAAATGGAACGCCTGTTCGATTTGGTTCCGAAGTATTCTTTTCAGGGACACACGCACGTTCCGGGAATTTTTACCGAAGACCGCGAATTTTTTACGCCGGCGGATGTCGATTTCAAATACTCGCTTGGAACTAAAAAAGTAATGGTCAACGTCGGTTCCGTCGGACAGCCGCGCGACAGGGACTTCCGTGCCTGCTACGTTGTCCTCGAAGACAATACCGTTACATACCGGCGGGTGAATTACCCGTTTGAAAAAACCATCGAAAAAATCATTGCTGTCCCGGAACTGGATAACTACCTCGGTCAGCGTCTCCGGGAAGGAAAATAATGTATGCGCTTCTCCTTCGGACAAGAATTACGGCTGGAACAGCGGCAGATACTGACGCAGCGGATGATTCAATCAATGGAAATCCTCCAACTGTCAGCCCTGCAACTCGATGAGCGCATTGATGTGGAACTGGAAAAAAATCCGGTTCTTGAACTTTCTACGGATATACCGGACAGCGGTAATTCCGATGAAGTGCTGCCGAATGAGTCCGCGGACTACGATAGGGAAATGCCGGACAGCACTGTCGGAATGGACAGCAGTATCATACAGCCGGCAGACAAAACAGACGGTTCCGACGACGGACAGGAGCAGCACTATGAACACGAACCGGAAATGACGTTTGACAGCGAGTCGTCCGGTATCAGGGAAGAATTTCAAACCGCCGACGATTTTGCCCAAAATTACACCGACACGATTGACGAACTGCCGGCACGTTCACAAAATTGGCTTGAAGAACAGGAAAACCGCCGAAACGACGTGTTCGCCAATGCTGCTTCGCCGCCGCAAACGCTGCAAGAATATCTGACGGAACAACTTAACTGGTTCGATCTTTCGCCTGAAATGCAAAAAATGACCGAGCGGGTCATTTACAACATTGACGCAAACGGTTATTTTCCTTATGAATTAGATGATTTTCTCGGTGAAGAGCGGACGGACGAAGAAAAAACGTTAGCGGAAAAAGCATTGGAATTGGTGCGGAAACTCGACCCGCCGGGTGTCGGAGCAAAGAACTTAAAGGACTGCCTGCTGCTGCAAGTTGCCGTCGGCAATCCGCTCGGCGAAGTGATTGCTCTTTTGATACAAAATCATTTAGAAGATATATCCTGTAACCGGCTGCCGCAAATTGTTCGGGCGACCGGCGAATCCTTTGAAACGATACAGGAGGCCATCGGCGAATTGAAACACTTGAATCCGAGACCGGCTGCCGGTTTCGACACAGAAACCGAGGCGTTCAAAATTGCCGTAACGGTTACCCCGGACGTAACGGTTGAACGGGACGAAGAAGGACGGTATATTGTACGGTTAGAAGAAGGCAAATCACGGGGGTTGTCCATCAATCCGTATTATGAAAAAATGAAAAAGCGGAAAGGAGCGGATAAGGAGACAAGCGAATTTGTTGCAAAAAATGTCGGTGCCGCCCGCTGGCTTATCGAAGCGATTGAGCAGCGGCGGATGACGCTGTTAAAAGTATCGCAAGCGATTGTCAATTATCAAACCGCTTTTTTCGAGAACGGACCGCAAGCGTTGAAACCGCTGAAAATGCAGCAGATTGCGGATACTGTCGGAATTCATATTACGACGGTTTCCCGCGCGTGCAACGACAAATGGATGCTGACTCCGCAGGGGGTTTTTCCTTTTTCCAAGTTTTTTAGCAGCGCGGTCGCTTCGTCGAACGGCGGCGAAAGCGTTGCCCAGGATGCCGTCCGTTTGAAGTTGAAAGAAATTATCGCCAAGGAAGACAAGTCCGCTCCCTATAATGATGATGCGATTGTCAAACTCCTTGCGGACAGCGGTATTAAGGTTGCCCGGCGGACAGTCGTGAAGTACCGCGACCAAATGAATATCCCCAACAGTGCAAAACGAAAGGAATGGTAATGCGTTTCCTTCTCATAACATTATGTTTATTCTGTGTTGCAGCGGTAAATGCCGATGAATTGAAACCGCTGCGTCAAATCACGGACAATACGCCAAAGGATGATTTTGCGTCTGCGTTGTCCGGTGCGTTGAATAGTCCGTTAAACGGACCGCCGGTTTATATCCCGAAACGTGTTCCGCCGCCGGTGCCGGACATTATTCGCGGACAATCGCCGCCGTCCGGTGCAGCCGATGTCTTGTCGGAACGTCCGCCGCACCCGCAAGGAAGCGTCAATATGGAAGCACTCGACCCGAAACTGCTCGACAGCGAAGAGTCAAGAATGAAGAGTGAGGAATTGACCGAAAATGAAAAACCGAAAACGCAAGACAATGCCGCGGAAAAACAATCTTCCCCGCCATCCTTGTCTTCTGATTCCTCCCAATGGGCAAACGCCGTTTTGCTGGTCATTACGATAGTGTCGGTGATGATGCTGGTCTATGCCGTCGTAATCGCTTATGATTACCGGCAGCGTTGGATGCAGACATTGCTTGCGCAAAACAATCATTTCGCAATGGACAGCGGCGATTATTCCGATACTTTTTAGCCGATTTCCTTTTAGCCGGTTTGCTTGCAAGCCGCCCCCTCCCGATGAAACACCTTGTTCTTTCTGCCCTTTGCGCTGTTGTTTTTATGACGGTGCAAGCGTCGCCGGTTGATGTTTCAGCACAGGAAACATTCGCGCCGCTTATTACGGATTCAACCGTTGCGTTCGTTCATCTTGATTTTCATAACGTCAGGTTGGATGCCGTCGAAGAACACATTATCAAGAGCAGTCAGGAGTATCTGCGGGAACTTTCGTTCGACAAAAAGTCCGAAGAAGCAACGATAGCGGATTTGCAGGACTTACTCAAACAATTCGACGCGTTTGCCCGGCCAGTGTGGGAAACGATGACGCAAACGCTCGGAATTCAGGAAATTGCGGTTGTTGTTGATTTGAAATTAGCGGAATTGAGCGGTTCACCGGGTGTGATTGCAATGCCGTGGAAGAATAAAACCGCCGCGGATTTGAGAAAATTCAACGCTCTGTTCCCCGAAGACCTCGATTTCGTTGCGGTTCCCGCCGGAGGTTTTCTGTTTGTTCCGGTCAAAGATTTTCCCGACCCGGAAAGCGAAGGAGAAATAATCCGCGGCTGGTTTAACGGATTAGAACCGGTAAAAGACGGGAAAATTTATCAGGCATTAAAAGCGGTGGAGAAAGCCGAATTGAAATTCGCTGCGGCAATTCCGCCGGAGTTGCTCGAACAAATTTCTGCCGAAGAATGGAACGATGTTCCGAAAGAAGTTGCCGGTCTGCTCACGTTTGCTAAACGTAAAGTTGAATGGTTTGCCGCCGGTGTGCCGCTGGATATTTTTTTGACCAATAAAACCGACAATCAGATTACCGCCGTTATTAAAACGCCGAAACGTTCCGACGCGGTACAACTTCGGGCATTGCTGGAACAAACAGTTGAATTCGGCACCAATGCAATGCGGTACGGCATTGAACAAGAAAAAGATAAGGATTTTCAGTTTCCGCCGGTATTCTTTACATTTATGAAGGGTTATCTGCGGACGTGGCTGCCGACCGTAGAGGACGATAAATTGGTCTGGAAAATCAATCAGGACGGATGGACAAAAGCATACACGAATCAGCACGGTTTGATAGCGGCAGCCGGTGTGAGTGCCGCGCTGCTTTTACCGGCAGTGCAGGCAGCACGCGAAGCCGCCCGGCGGATGCAGTGTACTAATGTGGAAAAGCAAATCGGATTAGCAATTCACAATTATCACGATACTTTGGGAGGGCTGCCGCCGCTCTACACGGTTGACAAAGACGGCAAACCGCTGCACAGTTGGCGGGTCTTGATTCTGCCGTTTATGGAAGAAGAACAGTTGTATGAGAAAATTCGGTTGAACGAACCTTGGGACAGCGCATATAACAAGCAGTTTCATAACCTTGTTATAGATTGTTATCAATGTCCGTCTTGTCAAAAGAAACCGGGGGGTTGCACTTACTCGGCGATTGTCGGCGGGGGCTTGATACCGGCAAAGAAGGCAGGCGACCGAACCGGCGGAAACCTCGGTAGAATCACAGACGGAACAAGTAATACGTTGGCGATTGTTGAGGTGAAGGAGCCGTTCTGCTGGATGGACCCAACGGCGGACATCACCATCGACGAGTTTGTCAAAGGAATCCGTAAGAGCGGCATAAACAAAAAGGAGGAAAAAGGCAATCCGCAAAAGACCGGCTCTTTTCATCCCGGCGGAGTGAATGTGCTGTTTTTTGACGGTTCGGTACGGTTTATATCAGACACCATCAATGAAGAATTATTGAAGGCACTTGCAACTCCTGACGGCGGCGAAAGTTTGCCGTGAAAAAAGTTCGTTTCGCCGCCGAAGTGTTTGATAAACAGTCAATTTTCTCTCCAAACGATGAACGCTTACGAACGTATTTTAGCGGTACTTGAACGCCGGCAGACCGACCATTTGGGGTTCCTGCCGATAACGATGATGTACGCCGCGGACCAAATCGGCAAAACATACGGCGAATACACGTCGGACTTCCGTATTCTCGTTGATGCCCAACTGGAAACGGCAAAACGAATCGGTACCGACCACGTTTCGTGCATCAGCGACCCCGGTCGGGAAGCAGCGGACTGCGGCGCAAAAGTGATGTTCTTCGACGACCAGCCGCCGGCGATTGACGAAACCAACGCTCTGCTCGCGGATAAAACACGGCTGAAAACGTTAACGGTTCCCGACCCGCACAAGCCGGGCAGCAGAATGTTCGACAGGGTGCAAGCCGCCGAACTTTTTGCAAGCAAAGTAAAAGGGCAATACTTCATCGAGGGCTGGGTCGAAGGTCCCTGCGCGGAAGCGGCGGACTTGCGCGGTATCAATCAGTTGATGACCGACTTAATGGATGACATCGGATTTGTCAAAGAATTGTTTGCGTTCAACGTTCAACTGGCAACGGCGTTTGCCGCGGCGCAAATCAAGGCGGGCTGCGACATCATCGGGGTCGGCGATGCCGCCGCCTCGCTGGTCGGTCCCCGGTTTTATCGGGATGTCGTGTTCCCTTATGAAAAGCAACTGATTGACAATATTCACGCAGCCGGAGGACGGGTGCGTCTCCACATCTGCGGCAATACCTCAAGAAGTTTGACCGACATAGGGAAACTGAATTGCGACCTCGTTGACCTCGATTGGATGGTTCCCGTTGATAAAGCCCGGAAGGAAACCGGTGCTGACAGTGTACTCGACGGCAATCTCGACCCGGTGAAAGTTGTCCGCAACGGTACGCCGGACAGCATCAAAGCGGCATTGCAAGTATGTTATGAACAAGCGGACAAAAAGAATTACATTGTCGGTGCCGGCTGCGAGATTCCGCGGGATACCGCACCGGAAAACATTTTAGCAATGCGGGACTTCGCCGTACAAACTATTTAACCGTACAATTTCATTTAGCCCTGCCGCTCGCCGGCGGAACGACACTTCCTTTTCGGAGAAATTTTCAATGACCCATTCCCTTAATGTATTCACGTTTCTGTTTCTTTTTTCTTCATCTGTTGTCTTTGCTGCCGGACCGGAATGGAACGTGTTCCACGGACCGAAGGGAGATAACATTTCCCCCGACACCGGGCTGCTCCGGCAATGGGGCGAAGGCACTCCGAAACTCCTTTGGAAGAATGACAAAATCGGCGACACTGAGTTTCCCGGCTACTCCGGCGCGGTATTTGCCGACGGCAAGATTTTCACTTCCGGCAACGTCAAGCAAGACGGCGAGGAGAAAAAAGCACACGAGTTTATCTATGCCCTTGACCTGAACGGTAAAGAACTTTGGAAATATGACAATGGACCGGGCTGGACGGGGCATTATCCCGGCGACCACAGCACACCGACATTCGACGGCGGCAAGGTCTATGCCTTTTCGCCGCAGGGACAACTCGTTTGTCTCGACGCAAACACCGGCAAAGAAATATGGAAACGGCAGGTGAAAGAAGAAGCCGACGCAAAACTGCCGAACTGGGGTTATGCCGAATCGCCGGTGGTTGACGGAGAAAAAGTCATCGTTTGTCCCGGCGGAAAGAAAGTTGCTGTTTACGCCGTTGACAAGTTGACGGGCAAAACAATTTGGGAAACACCCGGTAACGGCGACCTCGCCGGATACGCCACCGTCAAAGTTGTCGAACAAGACGGCTTGAAAATTTATTTTACGATGAACCAGAACAAACTGCTCGGCATCAGGGCAAAGGACGGCAAAAAACTGATTGAATATGACCACCCGACGCAGTACGATATTAACGCCACGATGCCGTACTATAAAGACGGCAAAGTGCTTATCACGGCGGGATACGGCGACCAAGGCACCGGAGCAAAACTGTTGAAATTAACCGTGAAGGGCGATGAAGCGTCCGTGGAACAAATCTGGCACGAAAAGAAACTCGACAATCAGCACGGCGGTATTATCGTTTGGGACGGTTATATCTATGGAGCGGCTCACAAGTACAAAGGCGGTGCGTGGCTGTGCCTGAAATTCGATGACGGGGCGATTCAATGGGAAGACCGCAAAGTCGGACAAGGTTCGATTGCTTTCGCGGACGGCAGGCTGTACCTCTATGCCGAAAAGGACGGAACGGTTGCACTGGTAAAACCGAACCCGGAAAAGTTTGAGGAGGTCAGCCGGTTTCAACTGCCGGAAGGACCCGGTATGTATTGGGCGCATCCGGTCATCTGCGGCAAGAAGTTGTATCTGCGGCACGCGACCGTATTGTACTGCTTTGACATTGCCGCAAAATAACAACCCGTTTCAACTGTAATGGATATTGCCGGAATTCCTGCTGTGAAAATCATTGATGAGCGGGACATTGATGTTCCGTTGGACAAACGCATCAGGGAAACGTTGTGTACCGTGTTTCCCGATTGGCGGAACATTTTTCAGGAACACCGGATGTGGCACAGCACCAAACCGCTCTTTACTGCCGTTGCCGAGGAAGACAGCGGTAAAATCGCCGGACATATCGCCGCTGTCGTGCGGTCAATTACAACGACGTGGAACTTCCGCTACAACGTGATTAGTATTCAGGGTGTTTGCGTTGTTTCGGAATACCGGCACCGCGGCTTGGCGCATCAACTGCTTCAAAACGTGCTGGAAGAGTCAAAACGCCGGCAATTCCTCTTTGCAATTTTGTACTGCAAGGAACCGCTTGTTAATTTTTACACTTCGCAGGGCTGGCACCTTGCCGACGAGTCGGTTGTGATGTGGAATCAGCGGGACTTGCCGATTGCGATGCGGTCGAATTGTCCAATGTATTACGAATTGAGCGGTGTTCCGTTTCCCGACGACGGACCGCTGGACGTTCACAGCCCTTCGTGGTAGTTATAATGAACATTTTACTCGTTAATGATGACGGTGTTTATGCTCCCGGTTTGGCGGAAATGGAAACCGCGCTGAAACCGTTCGGAAACGTTTATACCGTTGCCCCGTCCCGCGAACAAAGCGGCGTTGCCCACACCATTACATTTTTAACGCCGTTAATGATGAAGCAAATTACGGTCAACGGGCATTTCCATCCGTGGGCGGTTGACGGCAGTCCGGCGGACTGCGTCAAAATCGGAATTGCCGAAGTGATGCCGGAACGTCCCGATGCCGTTGTCAGCGGCATCAATTACGGCTTAAACACCGGCATCAATATCCTATATTCCGGCACGGTTAATGCTGCTGCCGAAGGCGTGTTGTACGGGATTCCGAGTTTTGCCGTATCGGTCGAACGCGGACGCT
>JAISJZ010000119.1 GCA_031261125.1 Planctomycetaceae bacterium
CGTCGTATTCCTTCTCACCGAAACCGATGGAAAAGGTACGGACTTTTTTTTCACCGAGAATCTTCTGCATCACTCCGGCGGTAATCGACGAATCAATGCCGCCGGAAAGAAACGCCCCGACCGGAACATCGCTGCGCAAACGGATTTTCACAGCATCAAACACCAACGCTCTTAACTGTTCGCACGCATCGGCAAACGGCTGCGCTGTTTCCGGTTCGGATTCGATTTGCCAATATGGTTTCGGCGGCACAAACGGTTGTCCGGCGGTACAAACGAGGTAATGAGCCGGTTCGAGTTTGAAAATCCCCTTGAAAATCGTTGCCGGATGCGGAACATATTGGTACGTTAAATAATCGTCAACCGATGCTGTGTCAATTTCTGCCGCAGCGTCGGGAAGTGCCAAAATGCTTTTCAATTCGCTGGCAAAAATGATGCGGTCGGGTTTAATACAGTAGTATAGCGGTTTTTTACCGATGCGGTCGCGGTACAGCGAAAGACAATTTTTCCTGCCGTCCCAAACGGCTATTGCGAACATTCCGTTCAATTTCTTAACAAAATCAACGCCGTCTTCTTCGTACAGATGAACGATGACTTCGGTATCGGTATTGCTTTTGAACCGGTGTCCTTTTTGCAGCAACTCTTGCCGGAGCGGTTCGTAATTGTAAATTTCGCCGTTGAAAACCGCCTGAACGGTGTCGTCTTCATTCCCCATCGGTTGCCGTCCTTGCGGCGACAGGTCGAGAATTGACAGACGGCGGTGTCCGAGTGCAACGCCGGCGGGGTGATTTTCGTCCCAATTTTGATAGAACGTCCCCCTGTCATCGGGACCGCGGTGCCGCAAAATATCCGTCATCGTGTTCAGCGTTTCAATACTGACAGATTTTGCCGGTTTCGTCCACATTGCACCGCAGATACCGCACATTAGACAGAGAAAAGATTTGCAAATTCTGTTAAACTGGCAATTTTCGTTGCGCCGAACTGTTTTATTGCCTGAACTTTCTTATCGCCGGTGATAATGAATGCCGCCCCGCCGTCCTCTGCCAACGCCAACAGATAATTATCCTTCGGGTCGGCACAGTCGGTCACTATGGACTGGACGTTAACCTTGGTGCCGATGTCTTTGATAAGCATCAAAAGCCGTTCATACTTTGAATGTTCAATGACGTTCCAGTGTTTCGGACGATGGACAACTTCATCCAATTCGCTTAACAGAGCATCACTGTAAAGCAACAGACAAGGCGGCTGCATAAATAGGCGGCAACGATTTTCAGATGAATCTTTGCGTAAAAAACTTCCCCAAACGTTAACATCAACGACGACTTTAATGGGCGTGTTCTTTGGCGTATTTTTCACGGCGGTATTCTCTGATGTCTTCGCAAATTTCATCCTCGGTCATCGTATCGACGAATCCGATTTTTTGCTGATATTCCCGCAATCCGCGACAAATATCATCGAACTCTTCCAACGGAGTCCGTTTCTTTTCCTTTTCCGCGGTTTTCCGTTTCGGAACAACCGCTATAGGATTACACGAAGCCAAACCCCGAAGGATACACTTCGCTTGCGGATTCAATACTTTGATTTGAAGTATCTGCATAGTGTTGAACCGCCGCTGGAAGCGGCGGCTAAACGGGTTGATTTACGCCTTCACAATTTTTTTCCGGTTCTTTTTCACGCCCTTCGCGGCGTTCCGGCTGTCAACGACAAGTTGCGCATTTTCAACGATGAATTCGTAATCATACTTTGAGTGGTCGGTTGCTATCAGCACCGCGTCGAAAGAAGCCAAATTCTCCGCCGATAACTTCACGCTTTTCATCGCCGGTAAATTCTTCCAGTGCCGCATCTTCGGCAGCGACGGAATGTGCGGGTCGTTGTACGAAACCTTCGCTCCCTTCGCCAAGAGAAGAGACATCAATTCAAACGACGGACTCTCCCGCGGGTCATCAACGTCTTTCTTGTATGCCGCTCCAAGTACCAGCACCTTGCTGCCGTTCAACGCCTTCTTCTGCTCGTTCAACGCGTCCGTCAACCGCCGGACAACGTACAACGGCATCGACGTGTTGATTTCGCCCGCTAATTCAATGAACCGGGTCGTTAAACCGGCTTTGCGTGCCGACCAACTCAAATAGAACGGGTCAATCGGAATACAATGCCCGCCCAAACCGGGACCGGGATAAAATGCTTGAAAACCAAACGGCTTCGTCTTTGCCGCGTCAATCACTTCCCAAACGTCAATGCCCATCCGGTCGAAAATCACTTTCAACTCGTTGACCATTGCGATATTCACGCAGCGGTAAGTGTTCTCAACGATTTTCGCTGCTTCCGCTACTTCCGCCGAGGAAACGGGAACCACCTTGCCGATTGCCTTGGAGTACAGTGCCGTTGCAATTTCGCCGCTCCGTTTATCAATACCGCCGACGAGTTTCGGAATCCGCTCCGCCGAAAAATCGGGATTGCCGGGGTCTTCCCGTTCGGGGGAAAACGCAAGCAGAAAATCCTTGCCGGATTTCAAACCGCCTTTTTCGAGTATCGGCAGCATCACGTCCCGCGTTGTACCGGGATACGTTGTGCTTTCGAGAACAACCAGTTGTCCTTTGCGCAGCGTCTTGGCAATCGCTTCCGTTGACGAAACA
>JAISJZ010000184.1 GCA_031261125.1 Planctomycetaceae bacterium
GACGAGTGTCGATTTCCTCACAGCAACGGGTTTCGTTGACGGCAATGACTTGAAAGTACAAACGCAGTTGAGTTGGAACTTGCAAGACGGTACCGCTCACGGCAATTTTACGATAGCCGGAAGTAATTCATTTACTTTGGGTGTTGAATTGGAAGATAAGACCTCTGCCGATAGTTGGGACGGAAAAACGTTGACAAAACTCGGCAGCGGGACCTTGATTTTGACCGGTGAGAATACTTATGGCGGAGATACAAACGTCAATGCCGGAACCTTGAAACTCTTCGGCAACGGTTCACTTGCGAACAGTCCTGTCAACGTTGCGGCGGATGCAACATTCGATTACTCTGAATCGGACAAGCAAATCGGCGGCTTAAACACCGTTGCTGATTCCAAAGTTGCGTTGAGCAAAGACCAGCCCGTTGATGCCAGAGGCGGTAATGCCAACATCGGCGCAGGTACCATTTTTATTCTGGAAGACCTCATTGATGATTTCGAGCGGCTGAACTTGGTTTATGCCGCTAGCATTGGCGGGTCAATTATCGGAACCGAAGATACACTGTACGGCGGCTTGGACGAGTTCATCGTCAAGTTCCAAAACGATACGACAAGCGAAGCATACAATATCCTTTACGCCGAGTTTTTGAGCCGCGGTCTTGCCGAAGAAGCAAAGACACTGCTTGAAGGACGCATTGCTTCGCTGGCAATGTTAAAAGAACAGCAGGATTGGCTCAACAGTTACGGCTGGCAGATGTTAGTTAGCCCCAGCACCAACGGTGCGGGGAAATATAAGATGCAGTACTTCGGTGCCTTCACCGGCGCACAAAGCCGCTTGCCTTCGGGTTCACACGTTGATTTACAAACATACAGCGTTCACGCCGGACTTGCCAAGAATATCACGTCAAAACTCTTGCTCGGCACGTCCTTTAACGGCGGACACGGCGATTACAAGACGTTCAACGAGTTCACCCGCGGCAACGTTTTCGGACGCGGCGAAATCGAAACCTACGGCGGCGCGGTCTTTGCTAAATATAATTTGAGCGGCGGATATTATACTGACGGAGCGGTTTATTTCGGTGCTTCGGGCAACAAGTTCGATACCGCGTTTAATCGGCAGAATTATCATTACGATTTCAACAGTCCATACGTTGGTGTCCAAGCAGGTATCGGACGGCGTATTAAGATAGCCCCAGCGGCTCGCGGCGGGGAGTTGGATTTATTCGCCCGTTATCTTGGAATGTGGGAAGGCAGTGAAAACGCAACCTTCGGTCGTAATACGGTGCATTTTGCTCACGGTGAAAGCAACCGCTTGCGTTTAGGCGGACGTTATTATTTAGCCCCGCCGCTTGTTTGCGGGGGAGATTGCGAACCGTGCAGCGCAGTGAATACACGGCAGATTAAGGGTTATATCGGTGCAGCGTGGGACTATGAATTCAGCGGCACATCGCGGGGCAATAGAGCGGATGTGTCGATTCTTGCTCCGTCAATTCACGGCGGAACCGCCATCGGCGAAGTTGGTTTGAGTGCAACGCTGCGGCGTGTTGAACTGCACACCGGAATCGAAGGTTATCTCGGCAAACGCGAAGGTTTCAGCGGCAATGTCGGCGGTGTGTATCGGTTCTAGGAAATGTTGATTTAGCGTAACTTCCATTTAGCCCCGTTGCTTGTCAACGGGGTTTCCCTAACTTCGGGTTATTCCCGAACTAATACGATTCTGTCAATATAGACCGCCTCGACTTCGTCCGGTCTTTTCGGCGGGGCAAACCAGAAATTATAACCGTGCTGCTCTCCCTGCGGCAAAGCAACCGAACCAAGCAGAATCCACTTGTACTCTTTGCTCTTAATTTCCGATACGGGAATTGACTTGTACGCAACCCCCTTTTTCTCTTTGTAATCGTAAATCCCCATTGTCATTGCGGGTCCCGCGTCCGTTGAAGCATCGCAACGTACCGCAGCATAAACTTTAAATACCGGCGGAACATCCTTCGGCTTATCTGATTTCAATTCATACATTGAAGCGTCAAGAACACAACCCGTTGCCCATTCAAAATGACTGCCCGGCATTTTCACCGCTTTGCCGTTTGAGGCGGCTGGGTCATTCACAAAAAAAGTCCATTCTCCGGGTTTATGGGTACTGAGTTCGTAATTCTGCACATCAAACCAGCGGTCCTTCGGCAAGTTCTTGCAGAATTCCGGTGCGGGCGCATTACTTACCGTGATACGTTCCTTGAAACCTTCGATAATCTGTTTCAGATTATCTCCATTATCGCCTTCGTTATAAGAAACGGTCTTGAATTCCTGCGTCCGTTTTTGAAAATCATCGACCAGTTCCAGCGGATTATTCGGCACAATTATCGAATTATCCGGCAGCAGCCCTTTCCGTTTTAATTCGTGATACCGGCGGATTAAAACCAAGTCAATCGGCATCTTATCCCGCCACAGACGTTTTTTAATTGTTTCATCTTTTGCGTTGCGGTATGCGGTATCCAATGCGGTTGCCGCTTTAATTAAAGTATCGGCATCAAGCCAATGATTCGTCTTGTTCTGAAAACAGCCGAGGTACACGCCGCTTTTTTCAACACGGTCGAGTAATAATTTCCAGTATTCCTTAACAAACGGGGCGGCATCCTCGCCGTAATATCCCGCTATGAATTCGTCCGTCAATTTATCCGCATCCGCATCGGGATTCCACATCAAGTGAGAAAGAAGCCACGTTTTCAGCCGGACAAAGTCGCCGGTAGAACAATATGAGTCGCCCTG
>JAISJZ010000352.1 GCA_031261125.1 Planctomycetaceae bacterium
AAATGGAATTTTGTGCGGAGAATTATACCATAAACACCCGCTCCGTGCATTCCTTCGCCGGGAGTTTCTAAAAACTCCCCAACAAAAAAAAGAAAAAAAGGAAAACCTCTATTCCAGCGGGAACGCATCAATGGTCGTTGTCTTCCGGTATAACGGTAAATGCCGGTAGTACACTTCGAGTATCATTGTAGCCAGTGCCGTACACGTTAAACGCCCGCCGCTTTTGAGGTTATGACCCTCTTCAACCGGAAAACTTCCTTTTTCGTGTCCGTCCAGCACTTGCCGCTTCACAAGGTCGTCCCGTATTTTTTTGTTCCACTTGTCCCATTTTTCACCGCCGATGTGGTGCATCACCTGGGTTGCGTAGTAGCCGTAATATAAGTTGCCCGTATCCGGTCCCCAGCCGGAAATGTAATTTGTTCCTTTCACCAATGCCGGATTATCCGGTTTCCAGCCCATATACATCTGTCCGAGCAGTCCGATGGAAGTCGTTGCCCTGATGTCGCGTTTTATCCCGTGGTCATCGCTTGCATTTCCGTTCATATAACCGTACTTTGCTCCGCCTTCGGCACCGACCACGTTGTCGAGAAAATGTTTACAGCCCTTAACCGTCCGTATCGGTACCGAAATGTACGCCATTTGAGCGGACTTTAACGCCATAAAGTTCCAGCCCATTCCCGACGTATCGCCCTGCTGTTTCGGCGAGTACCGCCATCCGCCGCCAACCGGGTCCTGCGCCCAGCAAATATATTTTACCGCTCCCTCTGCAATTTTCGCAAGATTTTTATCGCGGGTCATCGCCGCCGCTTCGCAGATAACAATCGCAGTCAAGCCGTGGTGATACATTATCGGCGTTGAATCTTCTTCGGCAAGAACGATTCCTTCCGGTTTGAGTTGCAAATTTGCCGTGATATAATCCAATCCGCCTTTGACGGTTTTACTGTATTTTCCGTCTTTATGCGTCATACCGGCACCGAGCATCGGCAGCAGTGCCATTGCAGTTGCCGAAACGCTGCTTTTGTTCGCCGAATCAAGCGGCGTATCTTTGCATTTGCCGCGGCAATCGGGGTTTCTTAACTGTGTGTAAGACCACGCACCGTTCGGCAACTGATGAGCGGCAATCCACGCCAAGCCCATCGCCACGGATTTTTCACTTGCCTCGGAACCGCCGCCTTGCGCCACTGCCGCTCCTTTGCCTTTCCTTCCGCCTAACGCATCGCCGTTCAACGCCCCTACATTGGAAATCAGCGAATCCGGTGCCATTATATTTCCCAAGTCCGCCGTTGCCGCTTCTAATTTCGGTGTTTCCGTAACTTCTATTTCGGTCACCGCCGTTTCTATTGACGTTGCCATCGGTGCAATATCCGCGTTTTCGTCCAGATTCATTTCAACGGGTTCTTCCTCGAAAATATCAATATTTTCGATGTCCTCAATATCTTCAATGTTTGCCGTCAAATCGGGACGAAAGTCAACAATGACCGGCATATAGCAAACGGCAAGAGCGAGCAGCAGAACAGCGTGAAGGGCAACAGAGAACACGATGCACGGCGCATCCTGCACCAGTTGCCGCACGGAAACACCGGAGCGGATGTTTTCCAATGCGGGGTCGTAATCAAGATTGTCCGCAGTATCCCCTGCGGCTCGATTTTCAGAGGGATTGGTGTCGCTCATCGGTATTCAACGCCGCTGAATCGGCGGCTAAACGGGCTATTCCACCGGACTGAAACTGTCTTTGCCGACACCACATTCGGGACACGTCCAATCTTCGGGCAGGTTCTCAAACGCTGTGCCGGGCGCAATACCGTGTTCCGGGTCGCCTTTTTCCGGGTCGTATGTCCAGCCGCAAACATCACATTCGTATTTTTTCATCGGTGTCAATTGTTAGTCCCAGCCGCTTGGGGCGGAACGGGTTTGAAACATATCCAACCACACCGCTATTATATTCCGTTCAACGAAAATATCAAGCCGAAAAATAATTTTTCGGTGCGTTCCGCAAAAGGAAACTATACAAAACTGTCAAAAAACTGGTAAAATCTTTGCGGGATGTCCGCCAATCCTCAATGAATTTTTGTTATGCCGAACGTTTTGCTCGCCGCCCTGCACGAATTGAAAAACAATCAGGAATCGGACTTCTACGCCCAGATGTCCGAAAAGGAACTGCTCAAAACCAAAGAAGGTAAACCTTATCTGCGGGTGGCGTTCCGTGATGCCTATCAGGAAGTCCGCTTTCCGGTCTGGTCTGATACGCCGATTTACAAAGAATTCAAAACGCTTAAAGCCGGAACATACTGCAAACTTCGGGCGGTGTACCGGGACAACCGGCAATACGGACCGCAACTGGACATCCGCCGGATTCGACCGGTCAACGACGAAGATAAAAAAGACGGATTCGACCCGCTGCTTCTCCGGGCAAAATCGCCGTTTTCGCTGGAAAAGATGTTTGATGAACTGCACGATATTGCCGTACAGCAAATCGGTAAAGGAACGCTGCTGCAACTCGTTTCAAAAATCTTGAAAGACCAGCGGACGGCACTGCAAACAGCGGTTGGTTCCCGGCACCATCATCACTGTTTCGTCGGCGGATTACTGGAACATACCTTGTCTGTAACCAAGATATGCGTCGCCCTGCTGGACCATTACGAAACGATGTACCCGAAACGAAAAGATAAAATATCGCGGGGCTTAACCGTTGCCGGGGCGGTTCTGCACGACATTGGTAAAATCAGGGAATACGTTCCCGGTGCCGGTGCCGCGGAACATTCGACGGAAGGGGAACTTCTCGGACACGCCGTTTTGGGGCGGGACATTATTCGGGATGCGGCGGCGGTCATTCTGCTTGAACCGGAACAGCGGATGCGGCTAGAACACATCGTCCTTTCGCATCAGCGGTTTGCGGACTGGGGGGCGGCAAAGCCGCCGATGTCGCTCGAAGCGATGCTCGTTCACCACGCGGATTCTCTCGATGCGTTGACCGGCTGCTTCTGGAATATCTTTGAGCAGGATAATACGGACAACGAATTAACATCAAAGAAAAACGTTATCGGCTATCCGCTGCTTAAACCGGCAGAATAATTCCTCTTGTGCTGAACGCCGAAAAACGTTATTGTCCGGGCTGTTTATGAACGACATCCGTTTAACTTTCATCACCGTTGCCATTATCGTTTTTTGGGGCGGGG
>JAISJZ010000380.1 GCA_031261125.1 Planctomycetaceae bacterium
GTTTCGTTCCCTTTGTTTTCCAAGCGGACGGCACCGGTGCCTGATTTTACCACGTTTCCGTTACCGGTGATTTGATTATCGAACGTTCCGCTGTCAGCATTTCCGATACTGAATTCCAATGTTGTTCCGGCGGCTTTTATTTCAACGCTGCCGGTGCCGAGGGCGTTCACATTTTTAACGATAAGCGTTCCGTTTTCTGCAACGGTGCCTCCGGTGTATCCGTTGACATCGGCAAACGTTACCGTGCCGGCTCCTTGTTTCAAAACGCCGCCTTCGCCGTCAATCGAACCGCCGGTGAATGTGTAATCGCCGTTGACTACCATTCCCGGATTGCCGCCCTGTTCTGCGATTTCCACGCCGCCGCCGTGAATCATCACCGTACCGGACTGTTCTTTGTTAAAGATAACCGCGTCGCCGTGCAGAAATTGTTCCGTTCCGGTTAGATCGTCTTTTCCGCCTGTTGTTCCTTTCCAGTTAAACGACTCGGTATCCCAAATAGAATTGCCGGTCGTGTTTTTCCAAACGGTGATACCGTTCCGCGGGTCATCATCAATATCCAAAAGCAGCGTGTCGTGTGCATCGTTCAGCGACAATGTGCCGGTGATGCTGCGCATCTTTTCCATTTCGATACCGCGGTACAGCAGCGTCATATTGTCTTTCGTCAATGTTTCCGTATTGCTGTCAACTTGCATCAGAACGTATTGCCCGTACTGCTTGCCTGCGGTCAAAGCGGTGAGGTCAATGTTCTGCGACCAGTCATCCGTGGTCCAAAGCGTTGCGTTGTCTTTGTCGTCTAAAATTAACACCGGCTGTGCAGCAATCTTGTCATAAGTTGCCAAATCAAAACCGAGCGTTGCCCCTTTTTCTAATGTGATATTCGAGAAACCGGACACTTTATTTCCGGCACTTGCCGCCAATGTTCCGTTTTTGCCGACAGTCAAGGAACCGTTTCCGGCACCGGTAAATTGAATGTTTCCGATGTTTGCCGCATCGCTGTTTAATTGCAGTATCCCTTGTTCGATACTCAATTCGGTAGTTCCGTCTGCGTCTGTTTGCAAATCAGCAGCGGCACCAAGAAGAAAAACGCCTTCGCCGGTTTTCGTAATAACCGTTTTGGAACCCGCCGCGGTACCGGTCTGCGAACGCAGCCCGTCGTTCAATTCAACGGTCCCGTCTTTTTCGGCATCTATGACAAGAGCCGTCTGCTGCCCGGTTTGCGAATCGAGGAACACCGAATTAGCACCGGTACCGTCCTGATTGCCGGTGAATGATGTTTTGTTTCCGGCAGTGGCGGCGAGCGTCAACTTTGTACTTGCGGTACCGGTGTAATACACAGCCCCGCCGCTGCCTTCGGCGACATTGTTTGCTGCCGTAATATCCGTCAATGTGATATTCGCATTTTTTCCGAAAACCGCACCGCCGTCTGTGAACGCCGTATTACTGTCAAAGGTTGAACCGCTCACGGCGACCGTTCCGCCGTCGGCGTAAACGGCACCGCCGCTGCCGTTCCCGGCGAGAGGCGGATTGATACTGTCTGTCGCACTGTTTCCCGTGAATTCGGACTTGTCAACGATGAGTTGTGAATTGTTTCCGGTAACAAACGCCGCGCCGCCGCGTACCGCCGTATTGCCGTCAAGCACAACCGTATCTAACGTTAACTCTGCTGTTCCTGACGCAGCACCGACCGCAACTGCCCCGCCGCTTGCTGCCGAGTTGCCGGCGAACGACAACGGTTTGACACGCTCCGTTATCGCATTGCCCTGAATCCGTAATTTACCGTTGGAAACGCGAACCGAACCGCCGATATTTTCCGTATTCGGATTTGTGAACGTAACCGTTTTGCTCTGTTCCAAGGTAATATATCCGTTTCCGCCGCCGCTCACCAAAATCCGGTTTGCCACCGCCGTCGGATTTCTTCCGGTGAAGACCAATCTGCCCGGTGAATCCTGCGGCACACCGCCGTATGTTTCAAACCGCACCGCTCCGTCTCCGAGATGATTGCCGCGGGAGACATTCACCGTGCCGGAACCAGCGATGACCAAATCGGTAAAAGTGTTCGCGTCATCATTTGCAAACGTCAATGTACCGCTGCCGTCAAACAGCACCGATGCTTTGCCGTTCACTTCAAAATCGTCAATTCCCTTTCCGGTGAACGTCCAGTTGCCGGCACCGGAAACGTGCATACCGGTCGTATCGTTCTTTCCCTTGTACCAATCGCCGACGCTGTTGTGTCCGAACGCCATCTGCTCTGCCAATTCGATGGTACGGTTCGTATCGCCGAAGAATTGTACGGTATCGCCCGGAATGAACGAGTCAATTTCGGTTTCAGAACGAATCAACCGCCAGTCCTTGCTGACGGCATCCCACTGCGTTGCCGCCGGATTGTTCAGCCGCAGAACCGTGTTGTCCGTATCGTGAACGGATAATACGAGTTGTGTATCGTCCAAAACATTACTTTGGGTATCTTTTTTGTAGCCGAGAGAATAACCGAAACGTTGGCTGACTTTCCCGGAAACATCAATGTTCGATGTTCCAATCCATAGGTCGAAGTTGCCGATTTCCAGCGGGGCGGCACCTTGAATCAACAGGTAATCGCCGTTCCGGCTTTTCCCGCCCGGCAGTCCGGTAATGTCAATCCGGGTACCGGCAACTTGCAACGTTGTTCCGCTCAAATTCAGCATCGGGTCGCTGTCTTTCACCGGTGCGGTTTGTTCGCTGCCTGCCGCAGGAAAATAATATCCCAAATCGAATGTCAACATTGACTTCGGAGCAAACAGAACTCTTGTTCCCTTGAGCGTGTTGTTTCCGCTAATAGAGACCCTTGCTCCTTCACTGATGTTGAACTCGTCATACACCCCTCTCGCGTCCAGTGCTGCATCTTTGTACAGATGGAGCGTTCCTTCCTGAATGGCAATCGTTGTACCGCCGGAGCCGTCAATAACGGAACTACCGCCCAATTTCCACGTTCCGGTTCCGCTTTTAAGGATATTAACGGTGTATTCCCCCTCAGAAGAAACATTGGTGCGGAACGGGTCCTGCATATCCAGCGTCCCGCCTTCGGCTGTCTTGACGAACAAGTTGACGTGCCTGCCCCACGTCCCGGTGAAATCAATCGAATTGGCCTGACCGGTTCCGTCAATGTAGTTGCCCTGGTTATCCAGAGTGATTTGGTCAAGATTGCCGCGGAACGTTGAGGTTCTTCCGGCAGACGCACCCAGCGTAACATTAGTCGTATCGCTCATCATCAACGAACCGGACGCATTGATATACATTGCCCCGCCTTTACCGACGGCTTTGTTGTCAATAAAACTGGAATCCGTTAAATCACAAGTCAACGCGTCCCAATAGTAAATCGCCCCGCCGCCGGCATCAAAAAACCCTTGCGCATCAATACCGGCGATATTGTCCCGGAATGTAACACCCTGTAAGTCAAGCGTGTAAATATCGTTGTGCCACCAAGCGTAAATCGAACCGCCTGCCTCATACGAAACGCGCCCGCCGGAAATTTCACGAATCCCTTCAAAATAAATTTTCGACCATGTATTGCTGCCGCCATCAAGAAAAAAGTGCCGGGTTTGGGCATTGGGTGCTGTGCCGATTGCCCGCGGCGCGCTTAAATCGCTGGAAATAACTCTGGCGGCGGCATTGTTGGTTACATAAATTTGTCCCGTCAGCGAATAATCATCTTTGTAGAGAATCAGATTATCACCGTCTTCGAGTTGCGCATAACCGGGACGTGTTGTACGGAAATCCTCCAAATCATCGAAGTAGGTACTTCCGTCGCGGGATTGGTTCGACCCGATATGATACTCGGCGGCAAACGCAGTACGGATTCCCAGCGTGAGAATAACGGCAAAAACGGCGGACAGTACAAACCGGTTCATTCTTTGAGTCATTGGGGACTTCCTTGTCAACATTTCGGCAACTCACCCGTGAACGGATAATTTGCGGCGTTGATACAATATCTATACCCCCGCTGTGAGGCGGTATCATATCGGGTATCGTCTATTTCAAGAGCGGAAGTTTAGACAAATTCGTCCTGTTTCGTTACCCGGACGACTTCGTCAACCGATGTTTCGCCCGCAAGCACTTTGCGCCAGCCGTCCATCCGCAGTGTCCGCATCCCTTCGGACAACGCCCGCTTCTTGACTTCCCACGCCGTCGCATTTTTGCCGGTAATTTCCCGAATCGGATTGGACGTAACCAGCAACTCGTAGATACCGCTGCGTCCCCGGTACCCGACTCCGCGGCATTCCCGGCAGCCCTTCGGACGGAAGAGTTCAGCCCCGGCATCAACAATGCGGGCAAAGTCCGGCGGCACATCATTCAAGTCCGGTGTATATGCTTCCTTGCAGTGCGGACACAAGTTGCGCACCAAACGCTGTGCCATCACCGCTTCGACGCAACTCGACACGAGAAACGGCTCTACGCCCATATCAATCAACCGGGTGTAAGCCCCTGCCGCATCGTTCGTGTGCAAGGTGCTGAAAACCAAATGCCCGGTCAACGCCGCCTGTACCGCATTTTCGGCGGTCTCCAAGTCCCGGATTTCACCGACAAGAACGATGTCCGGGTCGTGCCGCAAGATACTCCGGAGGGAAGCCGCAAACGTTAAACCGATTTTCTGGTGAACCTGAATCTGACTGATGCCGTCCAGCCGGTATTCCACCGGGTCTTCCGTCGTGATGATTTTCGTTGCCGCATCCTTGATTTCCGTCAATGCGCTGTACAGCGTCGTCGTTTTGCCGGAACCGGTCGGACCCGTTACCAAGATAATACCGTGCGGCAAACGGATAAGGTTTGAAAACGTTTCGTAAATGTTTGGGTTCATTCCCAAACCGCGGAGAGAGAACTCCATTGCCCCTTTGTCGAGCAGACGCATCACGATGCCTTCGCCGTGAATCATCGGAATAACCGAAACGCGGACATCAATGTCCCGACCGGCGTATTTCAGTTGAATTCGTCCGTCCTGCGGCAGCCGGCGTTCGGCAATGTTCAACTTCGACATAATTTTCAACCGGCTGATAATCGCCGCTTGAAACCGGTTAATTTCCGCCGGAAAATTCTGGACGTGCAGTACCCCGTCGATACGGAACCGGATTGACAAACCGTCGGATTCCGATTCGATATGAATATCGCTTGCCCTCGATTCGATTGCCTCTATCATAATTTCATTGACCAATCGAATCACGGACGGTTCCTGTGCCTGTTGCGACAGTTCGCTGCCGTCGAGTTCCAAATCGCCGACCAGTTCGATACCGTCGTCTTTTTCGTTTTCTGCTTGGGCAATGAGTCCGTCAATCGTTTCGCTGCCGACACCGAGATTGTTCTTGATTAACTTTTCGATTTCCGCTTTCAGGGCTGCGACCGGCTGAATGTGTTTGCCGGTGATGGACGCAACTTCGTCTAACGGATACACATTGAGCGGGTCGCCAGTTGCAACAACCAGCAAATCATCGTATTCGCCGATAGGAAAAATCCGTTCCCTGTGAATGAACCGGACGGGAAACGTTTTGAGCAGCGAAAGATTGACGGGATATTCCAGTAAGTCAACGTACCCGATGCCGAGTTCTTCGGCAAGCGTGGTCAGAACGGTCTCCTCGGCGAGAATGTTTTTTTGAACCGCCAGTTGGTCGAGCCGCAGGGAATCCCGCTGTCCGTTGCGCATTTCGTCCCGCTGTACCGTCCGAAGGTCGGCAAGTTGCTGTTCCGTAATTAACCCGCGGTGCAAAAGTATATCGCCTGTTTCCATTTTCGTTTTAACCCCGAATGACTCCGAACGGTACCGGTTCTTCTCACATTATCGGCAGTTTGTAATTTCCATAATTGGTGTTGCCGGCCGCAAGTTCTTTCCTGTAAAATGGTTATAGCACAACATCAACCGTTTTTCAGGAGGAAGAACTATGCGTCCGGCACAGAAGAATTATCGGTAATCGACACAAAAAGTCAAGAGCAGCTTTGCCTTTTGCGTCCAAAAACTTTTTACCGCCGCCCTCTGCTACCGGTCGCCAAAGGAACGAAGATGAAGGAGGCGGTGCAAACGTTGTTACCTTCTTGTAAAAATTGGTGAAAGTAAATAGGATGAAAGGTAACAGTTTTGCTCGTAAGTCATTATTGATAAACCTTCAAATCGCCGTCCAACGTTCGGTTGACAAGGCAGTAGGACATTTCCAGCCAGTACAGCCGACGATTGACCGGGTATGTCATCAGCGGTACGTCGCCTGCCATCTGCACAGAACCGTTGCGGAGAATGAACATTGCCGCTTGGTACAAGTCCGGCAACTCCGCACCGCAACCCAGTGCCGTACTTTCGTGTAGCGATGTTGGTTCTTTCAATGTCCACGTTGTACGTCCGACCCAATCGAGAAAGTCCGTCTCCGTCCAGTCCTTTTCATAGTGGTTTATTTTCGGCACGGCATCGGGATTGCTGACTGCCGCAAAAATTGCCGGTAAAACCTCTTCGATGTTCTCTTCCGGTGATTCAAAAAGCCCCTTTGCCTGCTCGGTTCCCCAAAAACGTTGGGCGGGCGGTCCCAGTACCTTGATATGCTCGTCGGGTGCCAGAAAA
>JAISJZ010000010.1 GCA_031261125.1 Planctomycetaceae bacterium
TTGCTCCGTCGGTGATATTGTAAATCCGAGACCCCTGATTTGCGTCAAGCGTCAGTGGATTGGTACCAAAACCGACAAGGGTTACACTACCCCATTTTGACGCATCAATATCGATTTCCAGTTCCGAACCGCCGAGCGTGATTTTATTTCGCGTTGCCGTTGTGCGAAGAACGATTAAATCGCTTTCCGTTGTCGTTCCTGCTTTGGCAATGGCGTTATGGATAGCCGTATCGGATAGATTCGCCGCCGTGATTTCAATGACATTGTAATTCGCCATATTCGCCGACAAATTCAAGTCGGCATTATCCGCCCGGATTTGAGCAAACTCCGCCGCCGTTACCGACAACAGTTCCCGGTTTTCGAGCGTTTCAATACAGAGCAAACGGGCGTTGTTTCTGCGGGCGGAATGGGTGCTTGTCATTGGAGTCAGCGGCGGTTGATGGTTAACATTTCCCGTTAATGGAAAGTGCGGCGGTCGTTGTACCAGAAACAGCAACCCGTGTCAACCTACCTACTCGGCGCGTCTCTTTATGGTTTCCTTTTTTAACCCAACTGTTTTTTACTGCGGAATACACGGAATAGCGAAAAGATTACGGAATTTGAAGTCCGTATTTTCTGTTATTCCGTGTATTCCGTAGTTTTTTATAACCGCTTGATTTCAATATCTTCACCCTTCTCAAAGGCGTTAGGCACTATAAAATAATAAAACTGCTCTTGACAAGGCAAAAGAGTCCTAAATTCGTCGTTTTTTGAACAATTTTTGGGTGAGTTATTGTTTTAAGATGCCTTATTGGGTTCGCTCATTTGGTATTTTTGCTGAATGTTATCAAATACTTCACGCTCGTATTTTACTACTTTTTCGCAAAAAGACAATCGGGATGTTGGGCAACGTCTCTGCCGGGTTTCCCAATTTTGTTTTTTACGGTATTTTCCAAAAGTAACTGATGATATTTAACGCAATACGAATACAAACCTGCCGAATGTCCTGTTTCATTACTTGCAGCGAATTTTTGAACCGCCGGAACGGCGAACCGTCCATAGATGCGTAAAAGTCCTTCATCGCCGGAAGTAAATCGTTCGGCAAATTAAGAAAGTTGCGTTCCTCTTCGCCGAGTTCTTTTTTAATCCGCTGCAACACTTGCGGACGGTCTTTGCGGAACACACCGGCGTAGGTGAAATACATCATACGGAGTTTCCGTTCCAGATAAACGGTTTTCCAATCGGTATTCTCTTGACCGGTCTGTTTCAGGAGGCCGGCAATCCGGCGGTACATCAAAAATGTATCTTCCCGGTTCAGCGTTTTCGCTTGCCGTTCCGTTGCTGACCCCGGATTATAACGGTAATGGTACATCCGTTTCGGCAGCAACGCGGTCTTCGGATTCAATAGAAGAGCGTGCCAATGAACAACTTCGTCTTCGCCGCGGCGGATGTCTTCCGGGAATAAAATACTGTTGTTCCGCAAAAAATCCGTGCGCCAAAGTTTCATTCCCGGACTAACGTGATGCAGCAGCATCCGCTTTTCTAACCCGGCGAACGTTCGGATTTTCAGATATTTTTCCAATTCGTACCGCCGGTTAAATGCCCGGTAAAAAAAGAAAAACGTCATATCCGCTTGTTCTTTACCTGCAACGGCAGTTGCTTTTTCGCATAAATCCGGTTCAATCCAATCATCGGCATCGACAAACAGCGTGTATTCTCCTCGCAGATACGGATAGGCGGCGTTACGGGCTGCCGAAACACCGGCGTTTTTCTGATGTATCACTTTCAGACGGGAATCCTTTGCCGCGTATTCATCAAGAATCTGCGGACAATTATCAGGCGAACCGTCATCAACGGCGATGACTTCGATGTCCCGCAGCGTTTGGTTCCGTATGGAATCCAAACACTCCGGCAAATACTTTTCGGCGTTCCAAACCGGTATTACAAAGGAGACCTTCGGCATTATTGCAGTTGAAACAAGTGTTTCCGCAGCAGCGGGTCAAGCGGCAACTCTTTGTGAATCCGTTTGAGCATACTCCGCACCGTTGCAGGGTCGCGTTTGCCGAAATAGAAGCCGATGTCTTTAATCGTCAATTCCGTTTGCTGTTTTACGAGATACACGGCAATACTTCGGGCTAATGCTATCGTCTTGTTTCGGGACGTTCCTGTCAAGTCCGAAATTTTCAGTGAAAAATGTTTTGCCGTCTTTTTAACAATATCCGCAATCTTCGGCTGCCCGGCGGCATTATGTTCTTTTGCAAACTTACGGACAAAAACGGTATCGGCTTTGACGTTTGCCGACTGTGCTTCAAAATACATTCGGGCAAAATGTCCGTAAATGTTCGGAAATGAAAACGACCATTTTTCCGCGAGTAAATCCAAAACGGATTCCGCGAGCGGTACGCGGAACGATGCGGATAAGTCGGACAATAACTGTTTCCGAACGGCGAAACCGGGCAGCAGGACCGGAACGGCAGTACCGCCGGACAGCCGGGCGGATAACGGTTCGGAAAATTGACCGGGTTCAAACGGAAACTGTGATGCCGAAAATACCGTGATTCCGCCGGTATGCGATTGAACATCGAGAACGAACCGCAATTCGTCCTGAATGTTCTGCCGTTCTTTTAATTCGTCTAAATCGTCGATGAGAAGCAGTGCCGCGTCCCGATAGCGTTTGCGGAAATCCTCCGTTGTCTTCGTATGAATCGCTTCGGTATAGTACCGGGCAAAGTCAACTGCCGAAATATAATATGCTTTGGGTTGACCATTTTCTGGTTTCTTGTTTTTTTGCCAAGCATCGAAAATGCCGCGGAGCAGATGCGAACGTCCCGAACCGTATTGTCCGTAGAACAGCAGCGGCAGAGCGTTCCGCGGAGCGTCGCCGTTGATTGCCCATTGAATGACCGGTTCGAGTAAATAATTTTCCGGTCCGATAAGGAATCCCCGCTGTGTTCCCGAAAAGAACATTTGCGGTGATTCCGTCGGTTGATATTCCAACGCTTTACCCTGAAACGGAAGAATACGGATACCGCTGTTCATTTGTAAGGTTATTGTTTTTCATCGGCGTTCTCAAACTTCGGCTTCGGGCGGAAGTTCGGATCATCCTTGTACTTCAAGTTCTTGCGTCCAAAGTACGAACCGTAATACTGTCCGTTAGAATCGACCCAAGTTGTGATTTTCAACATATCTTCTAACGGCACTTTCACGCCGTAGTGTCCGTCATCAAGAAGTTTGACTAACTTACTGGAATACGAACCGAGCGTGTAGGGCGGTAAATAATGGTTATTACCCGCCTTGGGATAATTTTCCCGAATCAGCGGCATTGCATTCCAATCCATCAGCGTCTCATAAGAGCGGTTGAACAGTGTCGTTAAATCGCCGCGCAGGTCCAATTGAGCCGGCGGCAAACCGCCGGCACTCACAGTACAATTTTCGTTATGGCACGAAACGCAATACTTATCCAAAACCGGCTGGACATCATCAAAGTACGACAGCGGTCTTGCCCCGCTTGTTTCACCGGGCTGCGGACCGGGCATCTGCGGAGAACGTTTCAACGCTTTCGGTCGGGCAAAACCGTGCTGTCCGCGGGTATCCGACGCTTGTTCGTGGCAGCCGATACACGACCGTACTTCGCCCGGACGGTAATTGACAAACGTCCGCTCCCGCTGAATTTCCCGGTAATTTTCGTCCAACGCCTGTAAAAAAATGTTCTTATCCGCCGGCACATAAAAGTTTGCCGAACCGTCGTCTTCGACATTGACGATGCCGTGCTGCACTTTCAAGCCGAGGTGTGTTTTCATCGTGATAACGCTGTGCTGCTGGTCATATTCATCGCCGTCCCAATACCGGCGCGCCGACCACGGACGCGGAACGTGTTCGTTAATCCGCAGATATTTCACGCTGCCCCGTTTAACGTTGTCCATACCGGCATAAACATCGACAACAACAAGTTGCGCCAACTTCTGCTCTTCAAGAAACGGCAAACGCAGTCCTTGCGGCGACGGCGGCGTTACCGTTGCCCGAACCGGAATCGGACACCACGCCGATTTTTCTTCCGGCTTGTACAGCAAGTCCCGTCCGCCTTTATCATTTATCAGGTATAACGCCCAGCCGTTAACATCGTTCCACCGGGTATTCGGATTATGGGTAACAATGAAGTTGTGTTCGTCAATCGGGAACGGGTCCATATACAGCGGACCGGTATCGGTATTTCCTCCGCCGTCGCGGCTGCGGTCGGTTTGAATTGTATAACTCTTTACTTGCGGCGGTTCGTATAGTTTCGTGAACGGTTTGTCCGCCGGTGCTTTTACCCACGTTGACTGCGTCTGCTGGTCGATTTCCGGCGTGATGTACCGTGCGCCGTCAACAGTACGGCGGTTGTATGCCGAGTCAACGAGCAAAACGGTACCGACACCAAGCGGCATATGGGGTGCGCCGATGCAGACGAATTCGTTCTGTTTGCCGGGAATTTGCCGGGCAACATTGAACACGGACGGGTATGCCAGGTCAATGCCGTAAATCTCCTGGGAACCGGTACCGTCGGAATTGATAGCCCAAAGTCCTTTGTTGGTAACCGACCCGTTATCAACATATTCCCAGCGGGTATAGAGGATTCGTCCGTCTTCCATAACGGTCGGACAGGATTCGGACAGAGCGTTGTCCGAAAGTTTTTCAAGTTCATAGCCGCTGCCGCCGTCAGGCGGCAGAGTTGCTTTATACAGGACGCTCACCGTCAGAATATCGGGACCGTCGCAAAGGATTCCGTGTTCGCAACGGGTTGACGTAAAGACGAAACCGCCGCCGGGCAAATAACAAGGGTGTATATCGTCCGTGTGATGTTGATAGGTGCCTGCTCCGATGCCGCGGTATCCTGCCCAAATTTGAGTTTTTTTATTGTTTTTGTCCATTCGGTATTTGGCAATCCGCTCCTCTTCCTCGGCGGGAGGAAATGTCAACTGTTTCAAACCGGTGCCGTCGAGGTTCACTTCCCAGATGCGGAAACCTTCACCGATTCTCCGTTTATAATCGAAAATCGCCTTCTTACCGTCAAAGGACAAGTTGCACCGTCCGATGATACCGTCTTTCAATCCCGGTACCAAAGAACGTACCGACCCGTCTTTGAGGTTCAGAACGCACAACCCTGTGCCGAAATGTACGGAACCGTCAATGAAGTCGGTGTAGTAATGTGAGGACTGAAACGTCGCCCGTTCGATGAAGAGTATTTCTTCCGTGCCGGGCATTAACTTTCGGGCTTTTTCCCTGTTTGCCGCCATTACCGGTTGCAGTGTCACTGCTTGTTCCGCTTTATCGAAAATATCAGAACTGTGAGCGGCGGAACTTCCGTTTGTTAATACAATCCCCTTGATGTGCGGCATACACCCCTTGAACGAAATCGTCAGTGTTGCTGCTTCGCCGGTTTCCAAGAAGATAGTATAGGGTATCGCTTTCCATTTTAAGTCCTTGGCAAAAAAACTGCCGGTCGGTTCGGTGTCAACCAAGCCGTGGATTTCGCCGTTTTTCCGTTTCAGCGAAAAAGTAAAGGGGCGTTTTTCGCCGGAAGCATACAGTACACTAGCCCGATAAGTGCCTTTTTCCGGCACTTTGAACAAGCATTGGATTGCCCCGTTCGTTCCGTGATACACGCCGAGGTTGTCCCACCGCGGTTCGTGCGGGACGTAGGTGCCGGTCGAAGACGTGAAACTGTCCGACAGCAAAATGATTTCGGCGGCGTTCAGGTTCGCCGCAAAAAACAATACTGCGCAAAAAAGAATTATGGAACGCATCGGCGGTGTCGGCGAAACGGGTTAATGAATGTTATGAAATGGTATAAGGTTCACGCTGTTTGCGCTTTTGCATTACATTGGCTTCATCATCGCCGGTGATTTGTTCCGTTTCAGGATTCCATTGAATCTTCCGACCGGTACGAATCGAAATGTTCGTTAAATGACAAAGCGTTACGGCACGCTGCTCAATGTCCACACTCGCAGCCGGCTGTTCACGGGAACGGACTGTGTCGAAAAAGTTATGGATGTGCCGACCCGTTGAATCGCCGATGTCCCGAATCCCCGGCACCCGGAACGCTGTATGCCAAGCATTCTCCGGCAGCGGATTGTCCTTCAACTCGTCAACCGCTTTACCATAGCAGCCGCCGCGGTTGACAAAGATACGTCCTTTTTCGCCGATGAACATCAAACCGTCCCGGTCGGTTTCCTTTACTTCGTCAGGGCAATCTTTTCCAAAGAGATAATCAAACCGTTCCGCCGTGAATTCCGAAGGTTTGCCCTCTTTCACTTTTTTCCATTCCGCCCCCAATTCGGAAAAAAAGAGGACTTCAACATCATCGGCAAACTTCATTCGGGAGAAAAACGCCCCCGGTGTCGAATAACAGTCCGCTTTACCTCCGTTCGGAAATAACGCACGGGCATCAACACTCAACGGACCGGTATGTTCGGCGTTCAAACCCCAAAGACAAATGTCGGTATGGTGATTGCCCCAATCTGTGATATTGCCGCCGGAATAATCGTACCATAACCGCCAGCGGTTCGTTCGGGCATCACAGTACGGTGCCTCCGGTGCCTGTCCTTGAAACAAGTCCCAATTCAATTCCTTCGGAACGTCCTGCTTCGGAAACGGTCCGCCCTTGGTCTGATAATACGGTATCGAAACGTAAACCGTTTTGATTTTGCCGATACGTCCGTTGCGGATTAACTCGATTGCCGTTTGAAACTGCGCCGAAGTCCGCTGCTGCGTCCCAATTTGGACAATCCGTTTCGTTTCTTTCACAACGTTCCGCAGAAGTTTGCCTTCGTCAATAGTAAGCGTCATCGGCTTTTCAGAATAGACATCCTTCCCGGCGAGACACGCTTCGGCAATGATTTTCGTATGCCAATGGTCGGGTGTTCCGTTGATAATTACATCAACGTCTTTGCGGTCGAGGACTTGCCGGTAGTCCTGACACACAAGGGCTTTATCGGTTTTAAGATGCTTTTTGACGTTTTCAGCGTGCCGAAGGTCGGTATCGCAAATCATCACGGCTTCGCCGAATCGGGCGGCGAAACCGGAAATATACGTTCCGCGTCCGCCGGTGCCGATGCAGCCGATACGGAGTTTGTCCGCTTTATCCTGTGCCGGTAAATACGCCGCAGTTAATGCAGCGGCGGCAGTTGCAGACGTTGTCAAAAAATCCCGCCGGTGAAGTTGATTGAAACGTTTCATTGTTGGAATTGGATGAATAAGGACAAAATCCGCCGTTGAAGCGGCGGCGGCTAAACGGTAGTATTCTAAAACCGTCCCGGTCGTAAAAGACGGGGGAAACCCGAACGGATATTCCGGTTCCGTCGCGGTTCGCCCCCCGATTTCAGGTGCCTCGCGTAACCCGTTTCAAACTTGATAACCGATACGCTGAACGGCTTCACCGTAATCATACCGTTGAAATTCTTTTCCGCCGTTTCAACGATTTGAATCCGGTACGGCGAATCGGGGTCGTTGAAGCCAGCCGGGTCGTTTTGCGGGTCGGCAATTTCGTAACGGGTTAATTTCTTACCGGCAACGTCAAACTTCTGAATGTCCAACTTCACCGTAACATCGCGTCCCAATGTGTTGATAATACCAACGGTCAAACCGCTATCGGACAGTGCCGCTTGAACGTCAACCGCACCTTTTTCAATCTCCGTTTTGACAGGGACGTTGCCGAAATGTTTACGGTAGAGTTCTAAAACAAGTCCCGTTGTTTCCAGTTTGGCGTTGGTCTTGCTCGTCTTGACGGCACCGATGACGTTGACCGTTTGAGCGTAATTCGCCATAAAGTACACATCCGACTGCCGGGCAAATTCGTGAATCCCTGCCGCAATGCCCAGCGCATCTTTCATAAAGTATCGGGTTCCCAATTCGCCGAAAACGTGCTTGCCGTACCAGTAGTTCCATTCGTCCATCGCAATCGGCACCGGCTCTTGCAAGTTCTTAAATACCGGCAATTCTGCCCGATACTTGCGGTGAGCGTTTGCAATATTTCGGATATTATTCGGAATCTGCCAAGCGTGTTCCGTAATATCCGGTTTTTCGTGAACGTAAAAATGCTCACTGACTAAATCCATTGATTGAGCCGCACCGGGCAGAAACGCTTCATCCCATTTTCCAACGTTTCCGACAGCAACGGCTTGAATGTTCGGGTCTTTTGCGCGGAATGCTTCCACGAAAGCGTTATGCTTTTCGACGTACTTTTCAACGGGAATGTGTCCGATTTGCCAGTTACCGTACATCTCATTGCCGATACCCCAGAATTTAACGTTGTACGGTTTCGGATGTCCCTGTTCTGCCCGAAGTTTCCCCATCGGGGTTTCGATGCTGCCGTTGGCATATTCGAGTTCCTGTACCGCACTTACCGTATCGCCGTTGCCGGTATTGACGGCAATATACGGTTCGGTTTTGAGAATTTT
Organism: Planctomycetaceae bacterium; assembly: GCA_031261125.1. GTDB lineage: Bacteria > Planctomycetota > Planctomycetia > Pirellulales > Thermoguttaceae > WRKP01. The sequence continues at coordinate 8,415 of JAISJZ010000010.1, forward strand.
ACAGAATGTCAGAAATTCGTTAATCCCGAAATCGTTTGGTTCAACGCCCTGCCACGCCGGATTTTTGCGGGGCGGACGCTTGTCCCTATCGCCGATGCCGTCTTTCCAATCATAACCGCTCACAAAATTCCCGCCGGGCCACCGATAGACCGGCGAATCGAGTTGCTTCAAACATTCCAGCGTGTCGGCACGCAAACCATTGACGTTATCGGCGGGCATCAAACCGACGCAACCGACAGTAAAAGTTCCTTTGCCGAAAGCGGCAATTTCGAGCATCACGTTATCGAAGTCGCCGACCGGCTCATAAGTGAATTCGACCTTGTAATAATCGCCGACCTTGACCGGTTGTTTGAAAGCGTTATGGTCTTCTTTCTTATCGCTCCAATGAAAATGCACCTCGACCCGCTCGATTCCTTCGGACGGTTTGACCCAAGCGTAACCGGTGTATTTTTTGCCTTTCCGAACGGCAAGTCCGTTTTGCCAAACGCCCATCCAGCGGGGCTTTTCGTCATCCGTTGTGAATGATTCCGGCGAATGTTTGCCGGTGAACGGCTGCTGTTCCGTCATACGGAGGTTGCAATCGTAAATTGCTTTCCACGGCGATTCTTTATCACCGACGGAATAGTAAAATTTCCGGTCTTCGAGCATTTCCGCCCAGATACCGCCGCCGTTGATGCAGCGACCGAGATGTTCGATGAACTGCCCGTAGATAAACGGCGAAACCATTTCGCCGTTCTGTGCCGCATCAATTTTGACAGTAACCGGTTCGCTGCCGAAAGCGGTACCGCATAGGAAGAATAACGTAAGAAAAGCAAAGCGGTTCATTGAAAACTCCTTAAAGAATGATACAATGAAAGTCGTTTTATGTTCCCGCAGTTTATCATAACGGCTGAATTTGTGCAAGTGTTTCCCGATATATGACCGACCTTTCTTCCGATGAAGCAATCCTGATTGAATATCTCGACGGCGAACTGCCGCAGCGGGAACGGCAGATTGTCGAAGAACGGCTTGCCAAAGAACCGGTACTGCGGCAGGAACTCGCCCGGCTGGAAAAAAGTTGGCAGCAACTCGACTTATTGGAACGGGAACAGACCGATAACACCGTTGTCGAAACAACTATCGAAACCGTTGTTCTGAAAACGGAAGAGTCGCTTAACGCGTTGCAGGCACAGAACAAATACCGCCGGTACGCAGATTTGGCAGTATCGGTAATCTGTGTTTTACTCGTTTTTGCCGGTACGTTTGCTGTCGGCAGTCGGTTTGCGCCGAACGATATTTTACTGCCCAGAGCAGCGGCACCGGTAATTGAACGTCTTGATATGTATTTGGCGGTGATTGATGAACAGAACGATTTTTTACCGATGTTGGCACAGCAGCGGGTTTTTCTTCCGCAGTTGCCGGACGGAACGCCGCCGGCATCATTGCCGGAATATCTGCCGTCACCGTCCGTGAAGGCACTGCAATCGTTATCGCTCTTTCCTTCGTACAGCGAATTCAACCGGCGGATTCAGCGGATTGAAAGTTTCGACGAATCGTTTTACGGTAAGTTTTACAATAACTATCAAAAATTTTCAGAGTTTTCCGGGGAGCGGCGGAAAAAACTTCGGATGCTGCACGAGAACATCGAAAGTTCGCCCCGCCGCAGCGAGTTGTTTCAAACGCTGTTCAATTATTACGGCTGGCTTAAATCGCTGCAAAATTATGAGAAGGCGGAATTGCGTCAACCGCTGCCGGCAGAAAAACAAGTTGCAAAAATTGCCACGCTGAAAAAACAACTCGATGAACATTTGCCGGGCGAACTGACTGTACCGGTGATAACCGAATCGTTGAAAACGGATGACCTTGCGGAATTATCCAAGACGCTTGACTTACTGCCGATGTCCTCGAAAAATCAGATACTTGACGCGGCTCCGAATCAAACGTTAAGTATTCTGAAACGCCTTGAAAGCGAAAAACAATAAAAGAAATGATGTTCGATACGCAGCGTATCAAAACAGCGTTTGAGAAAGTCCGAAAAGAACTTTTAGCCCGCCGGATTGACGGACACTGGGTCGGCCGGTTGTCATCGTCGCCGTTGTCAACCGCAACGGCAATCAGTGCGCTGTCGCTGTATCAACACAACTCCGCAAGCGGGGAACGGTGTTTCCCGCTTCTTGAAAAAAGCGTCAATTACCTCTTGCAAACACAGAACGCCGACGGCGGCTGGGGCGATACTGATAAATCCTTTTCAAACATATCAACAACGCTTCTAGTAAAATCGTCGTTGACGTTATATCAACAATCGTTTCACTTTTCAGCAGACGATTTTAATCAGCGCGGAACACTGCGGCGTGCTGATGCTTATATCGCCGCAAACGGCGGCATTGCCGCAATCAAACAACGCTACGGTAAAGACAACACATTCTCGGTTCCGATTTTAACAAACGCTGCATTGGCGGGTCTCGCCGATTGGAAAGACGTGCCGCAGTTGCCGTTTGAACGCGCCGTAATGCCGCAATGGATGTTCCGGCTGCTGAATCTGCAAGTGGTCAGTTATGCCATACCCGCTCTTGTTGCCATCGGACAAGTCAGGTTTTACCAAACACTTTTAACGAAAGGGGCTTGCCCTCTTATAAGCATCAAGCGGTTTCCGCTGACATTGCGCAAACTTGCAATCAAACCAACGTTGAAACTTATCGCCAGGATGCAGCCCGGCAGCGGCGGATACCTCGAAGCCGCCCCGCTCACGTCTTTCGTTGCAATGTCTCTATTACGAGCGGGAAACACCGTTTCCCGCTCACAGTCAGAAATCATCGAAAATTGTATTAAGTTTCTCCTTGACACGGTCAGGGAAGACGGTTCGTGGGCGATTGATACAAATCTTGCCGCGTGGGCAACAACGCTGTCCGTCAATGCTCTCGGTAAAGAATCGTTTAACGAAAAAGAATCGGAACAACTTGCC
>JAISJZ010000025.1 GCA_031261125.1 Planctomycetaceae bacterium
CACCGCCCGAATCATTTCGGCATAGCCGCAGCAGAACCCGCCGCGCCAGCCCGCCATAATGTAGCCCTTGCTCATCGTCGTTGTTTCTATGCCGAAATCTTTCGCACCCTGTACCGCCAAAAAACTCGGCGCGCGGTAGCCGTCGAAACAAATATCAGCGTAAGCAATATCGCTCACCACCATAAAGCCGTATTTCTTTGCCAACTTCACCACGTCAACATAGAACTCCTGTTCCACAACCGTTGCCGTCGGATTATGCGGATAATTCAGCAGCAGCAGTTTCGGCTTCGGAAACATCCGTTGGCACGTTTCGGCAACGTTGGACAGCAGTTTGTCCGGCTTCGTTACGTCCAACAGTAAAACATTGGCGGACGCTAACATCGGGGCGTGAAAGTGCGCCGGAAAATACGGCGACGGCACAATCACCGTATCGCCTGAACCCAGCAGAGCAAGGCAAAGATGTGATAATCCTTCTTTGGAACCGATACAGACGATAGTTTCATTTTCCGGGTCGAGCCGGACACCGTAATACTTCAAGTATCTTGCGGCAACTTCCCGGCGCAGTTGCGGCAGTCCCCGGTTATTGCTGTAAGCGTGAACCTTCGGATTCTGTGCCGCTTCGATAAGTTTCTCAATCACGATTTTACTCGGAATATCGGACGGACTGCCCATTCCAAGGTCAATCACGTCGGCACCCGTCGCCCGCTTTTCGGCTTTGAGTTTGTTCAGTTGCGCAAAAAGATACGGCGGAAGACGTTTGACCCGCTGCGAAACACCTATCATAAACGGAGCGGTATTCTCCGCTAATTGGTCGTCGTCGGAACGTCCTTCCTGAATGATTCCGCTGTTCTGCTCGTCTTGTTCGGTCATTCCGGTTTTCATCTCTGTTTCCTTTTACGCAAAGAGTCCGTTCATTTTACTTCTTAGTGATGTTATTGCAAGGATGGGTGCCGTTGACTATATTGAATGTTAATACTGATGCCGACAAACTATCTCATCAATTTAACACTGAAACTGTTAAGCGGTGCCGGCGGCATTGATGCTCAACACCGCCGAAAGTTGACGGACTGCTTTCTGTCCTTCCAAACGGAAACCGGCGGTTTCTGCGGACGGCGGGGCAGTACCGACATCTATTACACCGCCTTCGCTCTCCGGGGACTGTTTTTATCCGGCGGTTTGGACGATACAGAACTGCAAACATCGGTACGGTATTACCTGCAACAAGAACGGCAGCAGCAACTTTCGGCGGTCGAATTGTCCTCTTACATTTACAGCGTTTCGCTCCTAAATCTGCTGACCGGTGCGGAAATGCCGCCGAAAGAAAAACAATGGGCGAAGGAACAACTGTACCGCTTCCGAAAAGAGGACGGCTGTTTCGGCACATCGGAAAACACGCCGTATTCGAGTGTCTATCAAACGTTTCTGACAGCAGCAGCGTTGGAACTGCTCGGCGAAACCGAAGAAGTGCGGCACATACCGATTGAACCGGTTTTGCGGCGGCAGTGTTCGGACGGCGGTTTTGCCGAGTTGAAGAAATTGCGGTACAGCGGTACAAATCCGACAGCAGCGGCGGCGGCCTTCCTGAAAATGCAGGACACGGAACCGCAGAACAGATCGGCGGCGGTCGATTTTCTCCTTGCCCGGCAGACACCGGACGGCGGGTTTCAAGCGAACACACGGATACCGGTCGGCGATTTGTTAAGCAGTTTTACGGCAGTAACGGCGTTGAATACTCTTAATGCCGGTGAACGGTATGACAATGCCGCCTTGAACCGTTTTTTACGGAAATTACAGTTGCCGAGCGGCGGATACCGCGGTGCAGAATGGGACACGCAAGGCGATGTAGAATACACATTTTACGGCTGGGCGTTGGAATTACTCCTAAACGGCAGTTATTGACTCACTTCTGTTTTTTCGTAAATTGTCCGCTCCGGGCGAAACCGGCATCGCCCGCCGTTTCGGAATCCGCCGCAAAAATCGGATTGTCCGTCAAGTTATTCCGCGGACTAAATAATCCCGCGCTGTCCGTGTATTTGCTGCCTTTGCGGGTCGTAGCAAAACCGGCGGCTTCGTCCTCCGGTTCTTTTATCGGTACTGGTGCCGGTACCGGTTTTTCCGTTTTTAACGGGATGTTATCGAGCAACAGCGTTTCGGAAGGCAGTTTGCCCGCAACTTTGCCGAAAAATTCTGCCTGAATATCCGCTGCCGAAACATCAAAGACCTCCGCTTTCTTCAACCGTGTTAATTCAAAGTCCTTTGTTTTTTCCGGCGTTTCCGCCGGTTTGATTTCGGCAGCCGGAGAAACGACAACCGCGGCATCCGGTTCCTTTTCTTTGGGCGGCTCAATTTTCGTCAACTTCGGTTCCATAAAGACCGGTGCCGGTTCCTTCACCGCCTTCGCAACAGCAGCCAACTCATCGGCAGCCGGCTGTTTCTCCGGCAGTTTTTCAATAACCGGTTGTTCCAAAATAAGGGGAGCGGCAAACTTCGGTTTTTCACTCGCAGCCATAACCGGTTCCGCGGGTTCAACAACGACGGGTTCCAAAATAAGAGGAGCAGCAAACTTCGGTTTTTCATTCGCAACCATAACCGGTTCCGCGGGTTTAACAACGGGCAGTTCTGCGGGCTTGACAACAACCGGTGCCGCAATTTGCGGCAAAGAACGGACTTCGTTCTTTGCTGTTTCTTTCTTGGCGATTTGAATTGATTCAGGAACAACCGCCGGTGCCGGTCCGAAATTTAACACTGTCGGCGGTTGAAACACATTCGCCGCCGTTAGCCGGTCTTCTTTGGAAACCGGTTTTTCCGGTTTCTTTAGTTCTTCCTTTACCGGTTCATCCGAAGCAATGCCGAATTTCAACACCTGCGGTGCCTGCGCCGAAGCGAAATGATAGTCCGAAATCTTTTCAAAACCCTGCGGTGTTGCGGACGGCGGTGTTGTTTTTGATTCATCCCTAAACGGGGGAGGCGGTACTTTCCCTTGCCGGATTTTTACCAACGCTCCGGTACCGCCCTTGTCGATTTTATTCGGAGTGATGTGAATCGGCGGCGATGCGTCTTTGCCGATGGCAGAATATTCAGGGGCATTCTTAATAACAGCAATATCCGTCAATGCCGCAAACGGTACCGGCGGTTTATTCTCCGGCGGAATCCGTTTAACAACTGCTTTGGAAGCAACGGATTCTTCTGCCTTCGGTAAAAGAGTCAGTTTGACGCTTGCCTCCGGTTGAAATTCCGGTGCGGTCTGAATGGGGCGCACCGCCGATTTGTCCTGTTCCGCCGCGATTTCCTTCGTTTCCAACCGCAATAATTCCAACCGTATCTGGTCGGTTAATTCTTTTTTCGTTTTTTCGTCCATCGGAACAAGCGGCGAGTCCATTTCTATCCGCTGCTGCGGTGCCGTCTTTGCCTGCTGTTCGGCAAACTCCGCCTGTTCCGTATTGCCCTGGGTTCGGCAAATCTTTGCCAATTCCCGATACGCATCCGCCTCGCCGAGAGCAAGTTTCAGATACCGCAGTCCTTCCATTTGCCGGTCGTTTTGCATCGCCGCCGTTCTGCCGAGATTGAACAACACCCGGCGGTTGTTCGGTTCAATCAGAACAGCGTTCTTCAAAATCGTTTCCGCTTCGCTCAACCGGTTCTGGTCGGCATACATCTTCGCAAAATCGCACAACAATACCGAATTTTTACTGTCTGCCGCAACTGCCTGACGGAATAAATTCTCGCTTTCCTGATACTGCTTTTCTCTCGCCTTTTGAACGGCTTGCCGATGCAGCGGCAACGGTTCCCTGCCGCTGTCCGCAGCAAAGCAGAAAGACAAAGCGCAGAATCCCGCAAAGAAAACGTTCAGTATAATAAAAGCCGGGCGGTTGTTTGAGCGTCGCATTGCCGGGAATTAACAGGACAGTACAGAATACAACGCTTTTATCGGTTATACCGGAATGAAACTTGAATGATTATACGACATCGCCTCCGCCCGGCGGGCGGCGGAAAATCCGAATGGACTGTAAATGCTGAAGCAGTTCGGCAGTATTTTTCGGACGGTCTTCCGGTTTTTTCGCCATCATTAATTTCAGCAGTTCCAAAAATTCCGGCGTAATGTTCTTGTTCCGCTGCGTTACCGGAGGCGGCGGATTGGACAAGTGTTTGTTTAACAAGTCGCTCATCGAATCGCCGGCGAACGGCAGCCGAGTCGTCAGCAACTCGTAAAACGTGCAGCCGAGCGAATACATATCGGCGTGAATGTCCGGCGGCAGTCCCCGAATCTGTTCCGGCGACATATAACTGGCGGTTCCCTGCGGTTTCGATTTCATCGAAAACAATTTACTGATACCGCCGGCAATTTTCCGGGCAAGAGCGAAGTCAATCAATTTCATTTCGCCGGTTTCGGCATTGAACAGAAAATTATCCGGTTTTACGTCGCGGTGCGTCCAGCCCTTGCTGTGCAGATACAGCAGCGACTCAACCATACCCGGCAACAGTTTCGGCAGACCGGAGCAATACTGCGCATAGCCCCGGTTAACCCACATCTTCAAATTCGGAGCAGAAAACCATTCCATCACAAGATACGGTATTTTTCCGTCCCAAGCGAATTCTTTTATCGCAATCAGTTTCGGATGCTCAAATTTGGACGCAACATCGTACTCCCATTTGAGAATTTGTACCTGCTCTTTTTGCTTCGTGAACTGGTCTAACAACGTCTTGATGCCGATGAACTGCCGGTTCCGGTCATCATACGCCTGCCAAAGCCGGCTCGACTGCCCTGTGTTGACCACGTTCAGCAAACGGTACGGACCGTAATAACCGATAGATGCAAAACTCATCGTTTATCATTTAGCCCCGCCGTCTGCGGCGGAGATGAAATACAAAAACTCAATGCACATAATATAACTGCCGGGAATAAAAAAAGTCAATAGGAGCAGCGTGTTCGTTGACCCGCAGTCAAAAAACAGAAACGCGGTGTTCGGCGTTGAAAAAATATCACGCTGATTTACTTTGATGAAACCGCTGTTTGCGGCTGAACCGGTACCAAGACAATGTCCCAATTCGTTTGCGACGGACGGTAATAATACGCAAATAAAACATACTCCGCCGGTTTATTTAATGGATGACGGATAACGGATAGGGGATAATCATCTTTGTTCTTGTCTGTACTGTCCTGTGTTTTTTCCGGTGCCGGTGCGGGTTCTTTCGGCGGTATCGCGGCAACAGTGAAGTCCAGCGGCGGCAGTTCAAGCGGGAATTCTTCCTGTGCCGGTTCCGTGCTGATAACAGCGAACGGTTCCGGTTGAACCGGTTCCGGGGCGGGAGTTGCCAACGGTACCGGCAGTTCGGGAGTTGCCGGTTCCGGTATTACTGCTTCCGGTATTACCGGTTCCGGCGGCGGCAGCGATAGAGTATTTTTCTCCCGGAGTTCCTTCATTCGTGCCAAAAACGGCAATGTTTCGTTCTGCGCCGGCGGTTCCGTCGCCGGTTCTTCAGGGACCGCGGCGGGTATTTGTTCCGCTGTGCCGTCCGCCGTTTCTTTTGCGGTTTCTTCTACGGCGTTTTCTTTGGGAACCGAAAGCCGGTCGGATTGAATATAGATGCTTACCGCAACGGCTGCCGCGAAAAGAACTGCCGCAAGGATAAGACCGTTTTGTTTCGGTTTCGGTTTGTGTTGAACGGACATTGCACTGCCTTTTTACTGATAGGTACAAGGAGTTTCTAAAAATCCCTGTTTTTTATCTTTTTTTGGGGTAAAAGATAGTTTTTAGAAGTACCCGCAATAGATAGAACGTCAAAACGGCGTTGAAATTTGCTCTTTTATTTTACCGGAACGAATGATATAATAAGACCGGTTTTTCCATTTTATGCTTTCCTTACGATTATGCTGAAAAGTCCGCTTGTTTATGTTGTGCTGCTTTTTGTTTTCACGTTTTTTACTGGCTGCAATTCCGGTACAGAAGATGCCGCCGCCCCGAATGAAGCGCATAACGAAGGTGCTGCGGTCAACTTGGCGGGACAGAAGTCGCTGAAACTCGACAAGACGGAAACGTCCGATGCCGGTATTGCAAAACTCGCCGCCGATAATCCCGACCTCGTTGAATTGACGCTCGGCGAAACGAAAATTCAAAACCTCGACGAAGCCCTGCTGTCATTAAAAAAATTGAAGAAAATTCGCGTCAGCAGTACGAACTTAACTTCCGCCGGTGTTACCTTGCTGTCAAAAATTGAAACCCTCGAAGATGTTGACGTTAGCCAAACGAATCTCGGCGATATGGATTTAATGCTCTTGGCACAACTGCCGAACTTGAAGCGGTTAAATCTTTACACAACGAAGATAACGAACTTCGGCTTGGATTTCTTGAAGGACTTTAAGTCCGCCGGTACGCTGATATGGCTTAACATCGACAAAAACACGCTTGACGATGCCGCAATTCCGAAATTGGCACCGCTGACGAATCTGGAATGGCTGCATCTCGGTCGCACCGGCTTGACGGATGAAGGACTGTACGAATTGGCAAAAATTAAAACACTCAAAGAGGTTTCGATTACAAACACAAAGGTCTCAAAGGACGGCGTTGCGAAACTTCAAGCGGCACTGCCGAACTGTAAAGTGAACGCAAACGCCGAATAAGAAACCGTCATTCACTCCTTCAATACTTTTTCGAGCAGTTGCAGAAATTCCTTGCGGTACCGGTCTTCTCCGGCGGCGGGTTCGGCAAGTTCCTTAACCATCTTCCAATCGCCGTTGCCGCTGTACCGGCTGTCCCGCAATAACATACCGTACAGCGCAACTGCCGCGGCAAAACTTGCGTCGGAATCCGGTTTCACGGGAACCGGCTCATCAATGGACTTCACCGGGTATTCCAATAATTTGCTCTTATCCTCTTTCAGTTCCTTGTAGCGTAGTTTGACGAAGAGCAATTCCTCTTTGTACGAGCCGGGGGGCAACGCCTCCGGCTCTTTATCTGATTCGTATCTTGATTTATCGACTTTTCCGGGTAAATCAACACCGACCGGAACGATTTCGTACAGTGCCGTTACGGTATGACCGGCACCGATTTCTCCGGCATCAATCTTATCGTTGTGAAAATCTTCGTCCCGCAGTTTCCGGTTCTCGTATCCGAGCAAGCGGTAGCCCGAAACTTTCGCCGGATTAAAGTCCACTTGAATCTTCACGTCTTTGGCAATCGCAAAGAGCGTTCCGCTCAAACCTTCGACGAGCAGTTTCCGGCACTCTTCGATACTGTCAATGTATCCGTAATTGCCGTTGCCCCGCATTGACAGCGTTTTCAGCCGGTCATCTTTGTAATTACCCATTCCGAAACCGAGAATCGTCAGAAACACGCCGCTCTTTGCCTCATCGCCGATGATTTTTTCGAGTTGTCCGTTGTCGGTAACGCCGACATTGAAATCACCGTCCGTACAAAGCACAACCCGGTTTTGGGCGTTCTTGTCGTAGTATTTTCTTGCTGTTTCGTAAGCCGTTTTGATTCCTTCGGCACCGGCAGTGGAGCCGCCGGCATTGAGGGATTCCAGTGAATCGAGTATCGCCTGCTTTTCCTGTCCCGAAACACTTGGCAGTGCCACCCGGCTTGAACCGGCATACGTTACGATGGCGACCCGGTCTTTCGGTTGCAGCATTTCGACAAGTTCCGTCAGCCCCCGTTTGACCAGCGGCAGCCGCAGCGATGACGACATCGAACCGGACGTATCAATTAGAAACACCAAATTAAGCGGCGGACGTTCCTCGGTGCTGTATTCTTTGCCCTTGATGCCGATACATACCAACAGATGTTTCGTTTCCCACGGACAAGTTGCAACGTCCGTATGAACCGCAAACGGTTTGCCGTCCGTCGGCGGAGCGTAATTGTACCGGAAATAATTGATGTACTCTTCGAGCCGAACCGCATCCGCCGGCGGTTTTTGTCCGCCGTTGACGAACCGCCGCATCGCGGAATACGCTGCCGTGTCAACGTCAATCGAAAACGTGGAGAATTCGCCCACTTTGACCGGCAAAAAATCGTTTTCGGTAAATTGCTTGTACGCCTCCGCTTTGGCGTTATCGTGCGGGTCAACGGGAACCATTTTATCATTTTCTATGATAGAGTTTTATATGATAGAGGGGATTTTTGCGTAATCCGCCTTCTGTACGTCTTTCGCCCGCGATTCCGGCATCGCCATTGCTCCAACAACGCTTGCTCTTCCTACCATTCTTGCTGGTAATTCTTCCCGTTGACGCTTTCCTTTTTCTCCCGTGCTAAAACTATTTTCAATTTTTTCTTTGCGAGTAGCATCGCGAATAGCATTTTCTTCTGCCCTAAAAGCATAAGTAGCGGTACCGCGGGGTAATGCTTCCCGTTCTTGCGGAAGAGCAGCGGCGGGTTTCCCTGCCATACCTCCGCCCATACTGCCCATCCCGTTAGGCATTTCAGCGGCGGGTACACTGGTAACAGTAGCCGTTTCCAGTCCGGCAACAGCGTTTGGTACAACTTCTTTTTGCTGTTCTGCCTCGTCAACAAACGCATAAGGAGGGGAGCGATGAAATTGTACCAACTTTGCGACTTCGTTGGATTCAACCATCAAACCCTTGACAACGAAAGCACCGCAGCAAGCAGCAACGAGCAGCGATGCGGCAAGGATATATTTTGTTAGCCGCAGACGGCTTGCCTTCTGCTTGGAACCGGCATTTACAGCGGGCAAACCCCCTGCGGCTAGCGGTTCGTTTCGCATTGCCGTTTCAATTTCGGCGACCGTTTGACGAATCGCTTCAACTTCGCTGCGCAGTTCAGCATCAGTGTCGATTGCTGTTTGGATTTCCTTCGCTTCATCCCCGGTCAATTCGCCGAGAACAAAAGCGGTCAGTTTGGGGTCGGTTTTGATTATGTTCATTGTGTTGTTTTTGGATTAGCCGGCGGGGGCTTGCTCCCGTCGGAAATGGAAAAGGATTGGTGAGGGACAAAAGCCCCCCATCGGCTAACGCTCATTCAATTCTTTGCGCAACGCAGCAACCGCTTCGTGAAGCAGCCACGCAACGGTGGTAACCGGTTCGCCGATAACCTCGGCGATTTCGGCGTATTTCAGTCCTTCCTGAAATTTCAGGCGGAGAACCTCCCGCTGCCGCGGCGGAAGAGCGTTCATCTTATCTTGAATCATTTGTGCGGTCTCCTTTTGTTCAGCAAGCAGCGGCGGTGAAAATCTCGTCGCATCCGCCGGAATGCCGTCCGGTAAATCGCTCATTTTCTTTTTCCGAAAATGGTCGATGACTAAATTTCGGGCTATCTGGTACACAAACGCTTTTTCCGAACGGAGGGAGGTACCCCCCTGTTGTACCGTTTGCAAACGCACAAACACCTCTTGCGTGATGTCCAGTGCGGTATCGTAATTGCCCAGCAGCCGCGCCGCATAACGGCGGATTGCCTCGTAAAGCAGGTTATCGTTGTCCATCGGATTGTCTCAGAGAACCGGTTCGTTTGACGTTCCGATAGTATAGACGAACCGGCAGACATTTTCATAGAAGAAAGTTTCTAAAAACTTTTTAACAATAGGGAGGAAAAATCCCTCTTTTGCCTTTTTTGAATAAAAAATGGTTTTCAGAAGGTACCCGAAAAATTGCTATGGATTCGTTTTTACGAAATTGATACACTCCCGCAAACAAACACGGAGGTCGTTCAATGAAAGAAAAAATTATCGCAATCTTATTCGGTGCCGTTGCCGGCGGCGTTACCGCTGCAGCGGTACTGCTCTTTGCGCAAAAAAATACAACGTTCGACACGCTGGAAGTCAAAAACCTGACAATTACCAAACAAGCATCCGTTCTGAACAAAGACGGAAAAGAATCACTCATACTCAAAGACGGTTCCCTGCTTGCAAACAACACGGTATTCGGGAAAAAATTTGTCGGTACGCAATATCAGGGGCGTATCATCGTGGCGAACCGGATGTTCACCAGTCCCGACGACTTGAATACAACACCGCTTGAACAGTGGCGGTTCCTGACCGAAGTCGGCTGTTCGGACAAGACCGGCGGCGAAGTCATTGTCCGAAGTTTGAACGGGGCGAACGTTGTCGGACAACCTTTGACCAGCGGGTTGTTCTTCCGCACCGGCTTTGATGAACGGGAACAGCCGCAACTGACGGTTTGGTCGAACGCCGACAACCGGATTGCCGCCCAAGCCGCCGTTCAAAACTCCGATGACAAGAACAAGAAACCGCAAACCGCAGCAAAACCGCCTGCACCGGTCAAATGAGAGTGTTGCTGTTTTTCATTTTCTTCGTATTACTCCTTTACTATTCACTATTTCCTCCGTCCGTTTCGGCGCAGGAATACCTCGGACAGAATTTTTTGCACCGTTATTATTCACGAGTACCGTCCGATTGGCAGATGCAGCGGTTCCGTATCTGGGTGCGTCCGTTCGGAAATTGGAGCAGAATCGGCAGCAGCAATAACGGTGCCGCGGACTTAACATATTACTCTTACGGTGCGGCAGCAGGAATCGACCGGCAAGTCGGTCAGCATTTTCTTCACGGCTTTTCCTTCGGCGGAAGCGAGAGCAAAGCCGATACCGTTCCGTTCGGTCGGCAATTCGTCAAACCGGATTTTTCCAATGTCTTCGGTTCGGTTTATTGCCGGTTCACCCATTGGAACTGCTACGCCGATTTAGAAACCGGTTTAGGGTCGAACGAACAATCCCTGGGGAACAACACGGCGAACCATACTGCGATGCAGTGGAATGTCAACGGCGAAATCGGTGTTTGGAAAAAACACGGATTGGGTAAAATCGAACCGTACTTGGGGCTGCGTTATGTTTCACTGGACACGGAACCGTCGGCAGAATCAAAAACGACGCTGCTTGCCGGTCTGCGGTACTCTTGGAAAAAGGCAAGCGATTATTCGGTGATGTCGCCGCGATGCTATGCCGGTGTCATTCAGGAACTCGGCGGCAGAAACCTGATGAACGCCGGAGTGTATGTCGATTCGCCGGCGGTCTTTGCCGTGCCGGGATACAAAGCCGCTCAAACACGGTTGTTTTTCGGCGGCGGTTTAACTGCTTCGATGGGCAACTCGCTGGACGTGTATTTCCGTTACACTGCCGAAGCAGCATCAGACCAAATGTCGCACAGTATCCTGACAGGAATGAACTGGAACTTCTAGTTGACAGCGGATAACAGATGCAGGACAATTCCGTGAAACGGCGGTGTACCCTCTTTACCTTATTTTTCCAATGACAACTCATTTCACTCGGCGGAATTTTTTGACAACAACAACGGCAGCCGCAGCAGCCGGTCTGATGTCCGTTCCGAACATCTTCGGCGATGAAACACAACGCCGGTTCTCCATCGGTATTTGCGACTGGGATTTGCGGTTGTCGGGCAACCCGAAAGCGTTCGCCCTCGCCAAAGAACTCGGCTATGACGGCGTGGAAGTGTCCTACCAGCCCGAAGGCGAATGGTCGCTCTCCCAATCGAAAAACCGACCGCTGTTCCTCGAAGAAGCAGCAAAGCAAAACGTGAAAATTTCGTCCTTGGCAATGGGACTGCTCAACGCCCGTCCGCTGTCCTTCACACCGGAAGCAGCCGAATGGGTTGCAGACTGTATCGAAACGCTCGCCGAAATGAAAATCAAAACCGTGCTGCTCGCGTTCTTCGGCAACGATAAAATCAAAGGGAACGCCGAAGCCCGAAACGCCGTGATTGAAAAACTCAAAGTCCTTGCTCCGAAAGCAGAAAAAAACGGGGTCGTTCTCGGCTTTGAGAGTTGGTTGAACGCCAAAGAACATCTTGCCGTTCTCGAAGCCGTCGGTTCGCCGGCGTTGAAGGTCTATTACGACGAGCAAAATATGCTCACGATGAACTATCCGATTTACGAGGACTTGGAGACGCTTCTAAAAGAAAAAGCCGTGTGCCGGATTCACGTCAAAGAGAACAGTTTCCGGCTCGGCGACGGCTTGGTTGATTTCAAGCGGATTCGGGACATCCTTGTCAAGTACGGTTACAAGGACTGGGTCGTTGCCGAGTCCGGCGTGAAAGGCGATTGGAAGGAATCGCTGGCGGCAAACGCTGAATTTCTGAAACAAACGTTCACACTGTAAAAACCATTCATATCCTCCAATGCGTTTTGTTGTTTTTTTTCTTGTTTGCTGTTTGACCGGTTCTGCATTGTTTGCCGAAATGCCGGCAGCGGTTACGCCGTTCGATGCGCCCGACCCGACAGCGGTTCAAACGCCGGACGGCTTTTACGCCTTCACCACAGGTCGCGGAATTCAAATCCTGTACAGTAAAGACCTGCTCCGCTGGGAACGCAAAGGACGGGTGTTTGCCGAAAATGTGCCGCAATGGGCGAAAGAGCGGATACCAGGCAGCAACAGCATTTGGGCTCCCGACATCGTGTTTCACAACGGGCTGTACCATATCTATTATTCCGTTTCCACTTTCGGCGGACAGCGTTCGCTCATCGGTTTGGCGGTCAATAAAACGCTTGACCCGGAATCACCGGACTACGCTTGGGAAGACCGCGGCATCGTCTTGGAATCGCATCCCGAACATACCGATTACAATGCGATTGACTCGGCATTCTTCGTTGATGACGATGCAAAAGCATATTTGCTCTGGGGTTCCTATTGGACAGGTATCAAAGGCGTGGAAGTTGACGCAAAGACCGGCAAGCCGTTCAAATACAAAGACGGGGAATTGAAGATTCCGGCGGATTACAGGACCGTTGCGAACCGCGGTCAGGACGAAGACCAGTCGATTGAGGCGGCATACGTTATTAAACGCAGCGGGTTTTACTACTTGTTCACATCGCGGGGCAACTGCTGCGACGGCGTGAAGAGCGATTACCGCATTGTCCTCGGCAGGGGAAAATCGCCGTTAGGTCCGTATTTTGACAAAGACGGTAAACGGCTGGACAAAGGCGGCGGGACGCTGTTTTTGGCAAGCGATGAAAAATGGAAGGGTCCCGGTCATAACGGCATTCTGCGGACAAAAGACGGCAAGGATTATCTTTTTCTGCACGCCTACGATGCGGACAATGCCAAAGCCGGTCGATTGATGCAGGTTCGCCCGCTGTCAACTCTTACCATCTTCTTTTAATCGGATTAACCTT
>JAISJZ010000179.1 GCA_031261125.1 Planctomycetaceae bacterium
AAATGAACAACAGTTTTAAGGAACCGGTGATTTCGTTCATTACGCAGTTGGACGGCGGTTTGGAATTTGTACCGATTACCCGGCTGCCGTCGGATGAATTGATGAATTCTATCAAAAAAATTGCACCGAACGCAACAGTCGTGATTGACAAAGAGAATTCGCAGTTGATGCTGCAAGGTACAAAACCGGATGTTGAGAAAATTAAGAAAGTCATTACGCAGTCCGAATCGGTCAAACCGGTTGAGGAAGAGATTTACATCCACACGTTCCGGCAGGCATATCCATACTATGTTGTACAGTTGCTTCACGAAATTTATCCCGAAGTAAAAATCGCCGGTTATCCGGCACATCCGTACCAGTTGGCGGTTCGTTTGCGTCCCGACCAAAAGGAGAAAGTGCTGAAACTGTTTGAAGACGTTGACGGCGGAATTGAAATTATTCCGTTGAAGAAACCGTTGCAGCCGGAATTTACCAATTTGCTGTCGCGGGTTGCCCCTTATGCCGTGATTATTCCTGACAGTCAGCGTCCGCAACTGTTCGTTTATGGTCCGAAAGTTGACATTGAAAAAGTGAAAGAGTTAATCGCTACTTCCGAAGCGGCAGCACCGGTAGAAGACGAGGTGTATATTCACACGTTCAAATCGGCGTATCCGTATTACGCCGTCAACGTTGTCAGTACGGTTTATCCCGAAGTGAGGTTGGTCGGTTATCCGACGGCAAATCAGTTAGCACTGCGTTTCCGTCCCGAATTGAAAGAGAAAATCGTGAAACTTCTCGATGACTTGGACGGCGATATTGTGATTCAGCCGTTGAAGCGGGAAATTTCAGAGGACTTGCTTTCGGCTTTTCCGAAAGTCGCGCCGTTAGCAACGGTCATTCAAAACAAGCGGGACTCACTCGTGATGATTTACGGTTCTAAACCGGACATCGAAAAAATTCAAAAGATGCTTACCGCTGCGGAAAGTGCCGAACCGTTCGCCGAAGAAGTGCTGGTGCATAACTTGAAGTACGTTCAATCCGAAACGGTGGTCCCGATACTCAAAGAAATTTATCCCGACCTGAAAATCAAAGACGATGCAGAGAACGGACGGCTCGTGATTCGGCTGCGTCCCGACCAGAAAGAGGCGTTGGCTTCGCTGCTCAAGCAGTTGGACGCTGCCGACCCTGATAAGGAAAAGCGGTACTTCAAGGCGTATCCGGTGGAGACGGGCTTTTATCCGGTGCGGCGCGGACGGGAAGATTCCACAACAAATATGCCGTTGAACTACATCGTAGAGTTGCAGAAACTTGCACCGCGGGCAAGAATTGCGCTGGACGAAAATTCGATGCAGTTGATTGTTTGGGGAACCGATGAGGAACACACGGCGATTGGTGCCGCCGTGAAGGAATTCTCGAACGACGGCAAAGATAAACGGTACGGACGGTTTCAACTCCGCCGTGCCGAACCGTACTCGATATTAGCGATCATCCGGCGGATGTTTCCGACGGTGGTGCCGACGTATGATTACTACGGACAGTCCATTATCATCGAAGGACATCCTCGCCTGATGGAAAAAGTGGCGGAGTTAATTGATACGCTTGACCCGAAGGAACCATCGGCGAACGACCCGGCGGTGCGGTTTTACACGCTGAATTCAGAACCGACGACGATTCTCGTTCGTTCGTTGCAGCAACTTGTTCCGACCGCTTACGTTGTGCCGGATATTGAAGCAAAACAAATTATGGTGATTGCCAAACCGGCGGAACAGAAAATCATCGAAAGCAATGTAAAGGCAATCGCAACGTTCACGGCACCGGAAGAACCGATGTTGTTCGTGTATCCGGCAACGCCGAGTCAGCGGGGGAGTTTAGAAGCGTTTATCCAAACGGTATCGCGGGACCTGAAAGGCGTTGCGATAGTGCCGGACAAGAATCCGAGTCAAATATCGGTTTGGGCAAAACCGTCGGAACAGCAGTTGATAGCGACGGTCTTGAAACAGATGCAGGACAACAAGGAGAATGAACCGCAGCGGCTCCTGAAAGTGTTTCAAATGACAATCGGTGATTTAACAACGGCGCAGGAAATTTTGAAAGTGTCTCATTCCGAAGTTACGGCATTTCCCGATAAGCAGGGCAACCGCCTTTTGATTTGGGCAACGGCAACGGAATTGGAAAAGGTACAAAAGACATTGGAAGCACAAGCGGGATTGGACGACCGGCAAATGCTGGCGTATCCTGTTGCCGGTACAAGACCAGAGACAATGGTGAAAGTTATCACCGATGTTTTTCAAGGATTAAAAATCACCCCGGAACCGTTGAGCAGAAGAATTCTCGTTTGGGCATCCCCCGAAGAACATACGAAAATTGCCGAGATTGTTGAACAAACTAACAAAAAAGAAGACCCAAAATCTGAATTAGCAGAAAAATTTGTGGCGTATTCTGCGGTGAATATCGACACACGGACGATTCTGCCGCTGTTCAAGGCATTGGTACCCGAAGCCGATGTTTACGCAGATGCTGATGCGGATAAAATCACTGTCAGGGCAAGAGCGCGTGAACACATACAGATTGCTGAACTTCTCGACCAACTGCGGCAGAAGGACGAAAAAATGCGTTCGGTGCTTGCCGTTTATCCTTACGGAGAAGCCGACCCCGTGATGATTGAGGCGGTACTGCGCAGCCAACTGCCTAATGCGGAATCAATGACACCGGAGAACATTGTCGAACAACTCGGCCATTGGCTGTCAATGGAACGGTATCCGTGGTATCAAAGTTCTTCCGGACGTTCTGTAAAAAAGAAGACCGGTTATTTCAAGATTGACCCGCAAACGCAGTCCGTCTATGTTTTTGTGAACGGCGAAGACCAGAAAGAAGTGGAATTGGCAATGAAACAAATCATTGCCGCCGGTAATCAGGAAGGGGCAAAGCCGGTGGTGAAGCGGTACTCGCTGGACTCAATGAGCATTTATGATGCGTGGCAGTTATTGCAGCAAATTGCCCCGTCGGCGTTAATTCAACCGGTCTTTACGTTTTCGCCGGGACAGCAATCAATGCGGGGAATAGCCGGTTTCTACGCCAGCCGGAAGGACTTCATCGCTTATACACGGGAAAGCGAGCATACGAAAATTGATGCCCTTGTGAAAGAATTGAACGACCGCGCCGGAAACGGACTGCGGGAAATGCTGTCGGTGTCGATTCCTGACGGTTCTAAATACAACCGGGAACAACTGATTGAAGTCATTCAGGGGATTTATCCTGATTTGAATCCGCTGCCGGGCGGAGATGCCAATCAGATTCTCATTTGGGCGCAGAAACATACCCTCGAAAAGATTCAGCAGGTTGTCGAACAAGCGTGCAAACCGCTGCCGGAGGGACAGCAAACGGTGCTGAAAACATATCCGCTGCAATACATCAGCGTTGCCAATGCAAAACGGTGGCTGAAAGCGGTTTGTCCGAATGCGTCGTTCGACCCGCCGAACCCTGCCCGTGTTCCGGCGGCACCGCTGCCGGTTCTCAATGAGAAAACGTTATACGTTTTGGCAACGCCGCTGGAGCAGATTGAAATTGAAAAAACACTGACGGAATTAGATAAAGATACACCGGCAACGCATAAACCGGTGCCGCGTTCTTATTCGCTAAACGACCAGCCGGTTGCGGCATTCGTTCCGCTGCGTGTTTCGCTGATTCAGGCATTTCCGAACGCAACGGTTGTTCCCGGTGCGGAACAGCAAACGGTAATGATTATTGCGACGGAAGATGAACACAAGCAAATTGCCGCTTTTCTGAAATCATACAAAGATGACCGGGAACATAACCGTCCCGTACTGGAAGTGTATGCGATGAAAAAGTTGAACTATTACAAAGTATATCCGTTGATTTACCGGATTGCCCCGCCGCCCGCAATAATTTTAACCGCATCGAAACCGGAACAAATCGGCGTTTGGGCAACGCCGCGGGAACACCTTGATATTTCGACGGCATTGACGCGTCTGGAAACAGCAGCAAATGAAACGGAAACACAAAATTTGCGGGTTTATAAAACCGGCAATCAAAAAGCGGCAGTTGCCGTACAGATTTTGACACATCAATTTCCAGGGGCGATGGTTTTTGCTATTAACACCGATGAGATTTTAGCGTGGGCAAGCGAAACAGACCACGAAGCGATGGGCAAAATGCTTAAAACCGTTTCCGAAGCGTTTCCCGAACCGGTGCTGAAAACGTATTACTTCAAGAACATTTCGTTGCCGGAAGGTTCTTTGATTTTGAACCGGTTGTATTACGGCAGGGCGGTGATTACTTCGCGTCCGAGTACCGATGATTTACTTGTTCAGGCAACGGCGGAGATTCAGGAAAAAATAGCGGCAGATATTGCGGCGTTCGACGTTCCCCGACCGGAAGATACCGAATCGCTGCCGGTTCCTTACGATTTGAGCGAACTGCCGGTAACGCAGATTTACGCTGTTGCTTCGCTGATTAGGACGGCATATCCGGGTCAAGTAATCGTTCTGCCGAGCAGCATACCGGGACAAATTGTTGTTTTGGCAAAAGTTGCCGAGCAGAAAAAAATCAGGGGTATGCTCGATACGATGCTCAAAGAACGTCCCGAAGCAACGTCAACACTTGAAATTTATACCATCAACCGCGGAACGACGGCGGCATTGCAGACAACGTTAGCGGCAATTGTGCCGAACATTCGGTACGGTATGAGTGTTGACCTGAACAAAGTCCCGATTTGGGCAAACCCGTCCGACCATCTGAAAATCAAAAACATCGTTGCAAAACTGAACGAACCGGACAAGGACATTATCACCGAAACATATTCGATGAAAAATGTTTATACGTCATCCGTTTATACTTTGCTGACGCGGTTAATTCAGCAGCAGGGCTTGGATATTAAATACACCGTGGATTCTTACACAAATCAACTGATTGTTCAGGCACGCGCCGAAGACCAGAAGTTTGTGAAGAACTTGATTGAAAAACTCCGCAAAGAAGAGCGGGACTTGGGAGTGTTCCAGTTGGAAACGGTTGACCCGCTCACGGCGTATTATGCTATCAACACGTTATTTTACGATGAACCGATTGCAACAACGCCGGAAGTTTCGCCCGACCAGAATACGAATATGATTTTCGTACAAGGTTCCAAAGAGCAACTCGAACGAACGCGGAAACTGCTGATTCAAATGGGTGAAACGCAGTTACAGCAGCAAACGCCCGGAACAATAGGAACCGGAGGAACGGAACCGCTGCCTGCCGGTACAGAATCGCCGGCTGTGCCGGCGGGTAATTCTCAACTCCGTGTGATTCGCATCAAAGGCGATGCGTCGGATACGATTAAAGAGTTGGAGAAGTTGTGGCCCCAGTATCAGCAGAACAAACTGCGGGTGATTCGGCAGGACGAACCGCTGATTCAAAAGAAGGAAGAAGGAAAAACCGAAGGAATGTTCTTTATGGACGATGAAGTCCGTAATGTCAATGGCGGAACGAGTTCTGCCGAAAACAGCGGGACCAGTCCCGCCGCTAACGTGGCTGACCGGTTAAAAACACTCGTGCAGGAAGCGGTACCGAACGTGTATGTCATTGTCAACGATGACGGTTCGTTGACCGTAACGTCTCACGATGCGGCGGCATTAGACCGGTTGGAAAAACTCGTAAAGCGGATTGACGACAGGGTTGTGTTTGAGGGACGGGACTACACCATTTATTCGGTGCGGAATATCGACGCATCGCTCGTGTCGATGAAACTGGAACTGATTTTACAGGAGCGGTTAATACCCCGGCAGGGAACGGGTTATGCGGCGCGGTTCCAGCCGCCGCGGTTGGAAATTAAGCCGGACAAAACTACGAACACGATTTACGTTCGCGGTGCAAAAGCGGAACGAACGGAAGTGGCAAATCTGATTGCAATGCTGGACGTGTCGGAACTTCCGGGACAAATTTCGGTAACGAAACCCGTGAAGGTGCCGATTAAGAACACGCAGGCAATACGGGTTTGGCAGCAAGTAATGAACGTGTATCAGCAGAAGATGGCGGCGACGCGGCTGCCCGGCGGTATTTTCCCGCGGGTGATGATCGACAACGTTACAAACTCGCTGGAAGTAATGGCACCGGAACCGCTGGCATCAGAAATCAAAGAATATGCAGAAGATTTAGACCGGCGGACGGTCGAGGAACCGGCAAGGAAGATTCACGTTATTCCGTTGAATATAAAGTCGGCAGTGGTGCAGCAGGCGATTCAGACAATTCAGCAGGCATCAGGAACGGCAATACCTTACGGCGGCGTACCGGCAATGCCGCGATAAACGTTGTCCGTTTCCTTTCCCGACCACTGAATAGCATTGAAGCCGAACTCTTGAGCGGAAAGTACGTTGTTCGGCATATCGTCGAGAAACATCACTTCCGCCTTTTCGATGTTTGGTACAACCCGCTGCGCCGTTTCGTAAGCAATCTGATAAATACGTTTATCCGGTTTCATAATGCCGGTGCGGTACGATAAAATATGATGGTGCGGTAAGTATTGCTGAATAAACGGAAATGTCCGCGTACAGTATTCCCAGTGTCCAACGCCGATGTTCGAGATAATACCCCGCGGAAAATCAATGTCCGACAAATGTTTCAGCAGCGGCTGCGTTTCGTCAAACGTCCAGAACATATCGGACAACGCCGTATTAAGGGTTTCACGGTCGGGACGGTTGCCGATGCGCTGACAAAACGTTTCGTAGAATTCGTCCATTTCGATAGTACCGGTTTCAACGCGGTGCTGCATTCCGCCGCCATAGGCCGCTTCGAGAACCTGCTCTTCGGTACAACGGCACAACGCCGCCGTCTGCCGGGCGAGTTTCCGAACGTTGAACTTCAACAAAACATTACCGAGGTCGAAAAAGATAAACAGGGTTTGCATTGAAAAAAATACAGAAAACCAAAACGTCAGTAATAAGCGTCATTGTACCGGCAAAAACATCTTGCGTAAGGGTTGCTTGACAACGCCCCAAAAATCGTGAAAATTACAGACGGTGGGGATGTGTCCCCGAAGAAACAAAAATGAGGGACGAATCCCTCCGCTAAACGGAAACCACGATGGACGGGTTCAGTCCCGTTCGCAACCAACCGTATCAGTTATGGTCGAACCGCTCACGCTCAATTTGCGATTCTTGGCACGGGACCTCAACCTGCCGCAGGAAAAAGTTCAAGCCGTCGTTTCTCTTCTCGATGAAGGATTGCCTGTTCCGTTTATCGCCCGATACCGGAAAGATAAGACAGAAAATCTCGATGAAGAAATTCTGCGGCAAATCGAAGAGGAACTCAAATATCAGCGGTCGCTTGCGGAACGGAAACTGACCATTCTCAAAACGCTGGAAGTCCAAGGCAAACTCACGCCGGAACTCGAACAACTCATTCGGGATGCCCGGTCGCCGAAACGTCTCGAAGATATTTATCTTCCGTTCAAGCCGAAACGCCGGACATTGGCTTTTGCCGCGCGGGAAAGCGGACTCGAACCTTTGGCGTTGGAAATTCTGAACGGAACGGTCGCACCGGAAAATCTTGATGCCCGTGCCGCCGAATTCATCAACGAAGACAAGAAAGTCAAGAATGCCGCCGAAGCAATTCAGGGGGCGGGGCATATCATCGCCGAAATGTTCAGCGAAAATCTGGACTTGATTGTCAAAACCCGTGAAAACGTTCACCGCTACGGAAAACTGGTTTGCGAACGGATTGCCCAGCCGGCGGCGGTTTCCGCATCGACAGCAACGCCGCCCGAAGTCAAAGACGGCAAACCGAAGGAAGCCGTACTGCCGCAGGAAGCGGATGAAGTGAAGAGTGAAGAGTTGACAGTCAATAGCGGGCAGCCGGAAGAAGAACCGGTTGCCGAGCCGGAACAGCCGCAGGACGAAACGGAACAACCCGGCAATACCGTCGCCGGCTCGCAAGAAGAACCCCAAGCCCCGACGGCGGAAACCGTTGCCGAACAATTCGAGCAATGGAAAGAAACGAACGCTGAAAAAGAGGGACCCAAAGTCATTTCGCAGAACACGCTGAAAAAGCGTAAGAAGGAAGAAATACGAAAGAAAAAAGATGAATACCGGGTAAAACAGCAGGAACGGTTCGAGCATCAATTTTCGGAGTACTTCAACTTCGGCAGCAGTTTGCGGAATCTTCCGCCGCACCGGGTTCTGGCGTTCAACCGCGGCGAACATCTTAAAGTCCTGCGTGTCAAAATCGAAAACGATGAAGAGAAAACGCTGTATCACGTTCAGGACATCTGTGTTCCGCAGGAGCATATTCACAAAAACTTCCTGACCGGCTGTCTGAAAGATGCGCTGCATCGTCTTGTGCTTCCGTTTCTCGAACGGGAAATCCGCCGGGAACTAACCGAGCAGGCGGAAACACAGTCCGTAAAAGTGTTTGCGAAAAATTTGCGTTCGCTGCTGTTGCAGCCGCCGTTATACCGCAAACGGGTTATCGCTCTTGACCCCGGTTTCAAACACGGTTGTAAAGTCGTGCCGCTCGATGAATTCGGCAACGTCCTCGATTTTGAAACGGTCTATTTCATCGGCGATGACGGACGCAAAGAAAAAGCGGTTCAAAAGATTGCCGACTTCATCCGCAAGTACAATATCAACGTTGTCGCTATCGGCAATGGAACCGCCTGCCGCGAAACAGAGGCAATCGTTGCCAATATGCTGGCATCGCAATTTTCCGACGCAGATGTTTCTTACACCATCGTCAATGAAGCCGGTGCAAGTGTGTATTCCGTCAGCAATGTGGCGAAAGAGGAATTCCCGAACTACGACAATTTTCTCCGCGGTGCCGTGTCGATTGGTCGCCGGCTTCAAGACCCGCTCAATGAGTTGGTCAAAGTCGAGCCGGCAAGTTTGGGTGTCGGAATGTATCAGCACGATTTGAAGAACAAACAACTTCAAGCGATGCTGGACGATGTCGTGGGGTCTTGCGTCAACTTCGTCGGCGTTGACCTGAATTCGGCAACGCCGTCGATTCTGAAATACGTCGCCGGTTTGAATCAAGTAACCGCAAAACGGATTTATGATTACCGCAAAGAACACGGTCCGTACCGCAACCGGCACGAATTGAAAAACGTTGCAGGTTTCGGCGAAGCGACGTTCACGCACGCTGCCGGTTTCCTGAAAATCCGCGACGGCGAAAATCCGCTCGACGAAACGCGGGTGCATCCCGAAAGTTATGATACTGCGGCGCAAATCCTTGAAAAACTTGGATTTACGGCAGGCGACTTATGTAATGCCGATAAGGTGAAAGAATTGGCGGCAAAAATTGAAACGGAACGTGTCGGTGAACTTGCTGCCAAATTTTCCGCCGAGTTGAACGCCGGTCTCTACACGGTGCGGGACATCTTGGAGGACTTAATGCGACCGGGGCGTGACCCGCGGGAAACGCTGCCGCCGCCGGTGTTCAAGAAAGGCATAGTGAAATTGGAGGACTTGTCTGTCGGTATGGAATTGAGCGGAACGATTTTGAACGTTGTCGATTTCGGGGCGTTCATCGACATCGGTCTGCACGATGCCGGTCTGATTCATATCAGTCAGATGTCCGACGGTTACATCCGGGACGCTCACGAAAAAGTCGCAGTCGGCGATGTTGTCCGCTGTTGGGTGAGCGAAATTGACCCGGTGAAAAAGCGGGCAGCGTTGTCGATGCTGCCGCCCGGTACGGTAAAACAGCAGCCGAAGCCGGAAAGGAAACCGTTTGTCAGCGGCGAGGGTTTGCCCCGCCGTGAAAACGAACCGCAGCAGCGTAAACCACCGCACCGACCGCGGGAAGATAGACCGGCAGCAGCCCGTCCGCCGCAAACAGGAACGGCATCGCCGCAAGCGGCTGGAACGAACAACTCCGACCGTCCCCGGCGTGCGGATGAGCGTGCGCCGCGGCGAGACGACAATCGGCGCGATGACCGGCGGAACGGCGGACGAACTGAAGACCGCAATCCGAATAGAGAACCGAAAACATACTTTGCTGCGGCAAAAAAAGACGAACCGAAGAAACTGACCGAAGCGCAGAAGACCGGCAAAGAAGTGCTGCGGGGCTTCGGTGAACTGGCTCAATTTCTCGGACAAAAAGAAGAGTAGTTTTGACAACTCTTCTTTCTGTTTCTGTCTGGGTTTTTCAGAGATAACAACCTTAAAACACGTTTTTCGTTTCGCCGGGAACAGCATACGGATAATTGCCGTCCGTATTCGGTTTCACCGGTGCCTCACCGTCCATTGCCAGCGTCTCCAAGTTTGGACACAACACCACATCGGAGTTGACAATCTGCTCCCACGTTACCCGCTGTCCCGAATTCTGTGCCGCACGTCCCAAAAGCGACGCAAAGTTCGCTTCCGCCGCCCGATGTCCCTCGTTGTACGGCTTGTTGTTCCGAACGGCATCGAAAAACAAATCGTGTTCGTACTGATACGGATTCGGTTCCTTGCCGTCGTCCGCCCAAATCTGGGATTCCTTCGACATCGTTTGGTCTTTGAAAAGTTTTGTCCCTGCTTTGGACAAACTCTCCATCAGCACTGCCGAACCTTTCGTACCGTGAGCAAAGTCGCTGTACATATTGAAACAGTTCATCCGGTACCGTCCGTGCGAAGTCAAATGCGTTCCGTCGGCAAACTGAAATTCGTGATAGTAAGTATCGTATGACTCGCCTTTGAGATTCGGTTCGCTCCGTCCGCCGAGCGCGATGCACGAAACAGGCCACGAACCTTTTGCCCAGCACGCAACGTCAATGTTGTGAATACAATAATCAATGAACAGGTTCGCCCCCGCCCAATCGAAGCAGTGGAAGTTCTTAATTTGGAATTCGACCTCCGTCATATCGGCGGGTTTCGTTCCGCCTTTGACCAAGCCGTCGTGCAGCCGAAATCCGCGGAGGTGAATCAGTTGTCCGATTTCGCCGCCGTGAATCCGTTTGATGACTTCTTCACGGGCTTTACTGTGCCGCCACATCAAACCGCAGGCGATTTTCACGCCGGTTTCGTCGGCAAGTTTCGCCGCCGCCTGAATCCGCCGGGTACCGGGCGAATCAACGGCAAACGGTTTTTCCATAAAGACGTTGATGCCTTTTTTAACGGCATATTCAACATGCAGCGGACGGAATCCGCACGGCGAGGCAAAAATCGCCACATCGCCTTTGTTCAAGGTGTCGATTGCCTGTTTGTAGGCATTCAGACCGGAAAATTGTTTTTCCGGCGGGACAACGACGCGACCGGTCTGCTTCTCAAACTGCTGGACAAGGGCAGCGGTGCTGTTCTTGGTGCGGTCCGGGAACGCATCGGCGACAGCGACGAGTTTCGTGTTATCGTCTGCGTACAGGGCTTGGGCAGCGGCACCGCGACCGCGACCGCCGGCACCGACGAGGGCAATTTGAATCAGGTTTGATTCCGCAGCGTGAACCTTGGGCGTATTCGCCGTAAGGGCTTGCCCTGCGGACAGAACGGCAGCAACTTTCAGAAAATCACGGCGTTTCATTAGAGCAAGGGAAATGAGGTGAGAGCGAAAGTATAGTATTAAAGCACATACAGCACCGGACACAAAAGCATAGTTCCCGCACCGCCCGCATCACCGGTTAACTTTCTTCGATATACGACGAGAGCGTTCTTTTCGGCTTCGGAATCTGAATGATTTGAGCGTACTGGTCAAACTCACGGTCAACGCGGTCAAACATCGTTTTGATAATCCGCTCTTTACCCGGAAAGACCTTGGAAAAATACTTCTGAAACAATTCCTGTTCAAGCCAACTATCATTTGCCGCAATCGGCAAAAACGCCGACAAGGCAACGGCTATTTTCTCCGCCTGCTCTTCGGATTCGTCCAGCAACTCGTCGATGCGTAAATGACTTTCGATGATGCCGGTAAGTTGCTGCGGCAGTTTCCAGGCAGCACCCATAAATCCGCCGGCATCGGCGTGTGTCCAACCAAAGGTACTCTTCTCCAGTTCTGAAAGGCGGGACGCTTTTCCTTTTGCCAGTTGGTCGAGTACCGCTCCGTACTCCGCCTTTTTGATTTTCAACAGCAGCGGAATCGCCATATCTTGAAGCAGCGCACCGGCAAATGCCATTTCGGCATCGCCTTTCTTAATTTCCAAGAGCATAAAGCGGGCGAACATTGCTCTGCGGAGGGAATCCTGCCAAAGCATCGCCACGTCGAACGCACCGGACATACTCTTCGGAATCAAACTGAATACCGCTTTCCAAAGAACAAAATTTTTGACAATCCGAATTCCAACGAGTGCAACTCCCTGCTTAACGTTGGAAATCGCACTTTGAAAGCCGAAGTAGGATGAGTTCAGAAACTTCAATACTTGTGCCGCCAGGGCGGGGTCTGCCTCAATCGGTCGGACAAGGTCGTTGATGTTGACTTTGGATAAATCGTTATCGAGTTGCAAGACCGTCAATGCACTGTGCGGCATCGCCGGCAGATGTTCAATCGTTAAAATCTTGCGTAATTCTTCGTGAATGGCAGACGGCGTACTCATCGGTCAGGGGGTAGAGGGTTGATTTCACTATCCTACTCTTTTCAAAAAAGATATCAACCCGTTGCGTAATTTTTTAATGTTCACCTGTTCACCACGCAATTTTGTATAAAAATTCGTCCTTCTGAGTTGTGAAAACCGTGTATCTGCCGTCCTGCCTGAATGGAACATCCCGCAATTCCTTGCCGTCGGCATCGACCGCTTTCACGCTCTTCGCCGGAACGGCAAGGGCAATTTCCGTTGCAGGTTCATTCGGTAAAGGAATGACCTTATGTGTTTTCGCTTTGTTATCGCTTTCGATACGGAACGCACCGGAAGTTCTCACAAAATCGAAGTCAGCCGGCTTGTCGGACGGAATCAAACGTTCACTCAACGCCTCGTCTTCCCATTCAACCGGTTCAGCCGAAATGCTCGTAATTTTACCGTCCTGTCCGCGTTCCACTTTCAGCCGCGCGACAGCATAACGGTCGGCACCGGTGTCCAATCCCAGCAGTTTTGCCCGGTGTCCGTTACCTTTTGCATCGTAAAGTCCGACAACAAGGTAGTACCGTCCCGCTGGTAAATCATCGGGAATGAAACTCTCATACGGTTCTGTCTGTACATCGCCCTTCCATTCAGGAACCGGTGTTTTCTGATAACCGCCGCCGGAAAGAAACGCTTCCTTTGGCTTGTGGTGCCAGTTGATTTGCTTTTCCGTACAATGAATGAACACAGCATAATCAAGGGATGCCGGCTGACGAGCAGCCGAGTTAAATGTTTTCCAGATGTATTCTGCGGAGAATTTATTGCTGCCGAGATACTTGAACGATTTTAACTTCGGCAATAACGGTAAAACATTGCCGCTGTTCGTCTGCCGGGCATTGACGAAAATAGACGACTTGCCGTTTGCTTCGTCCTCTCTGCCGCCTGTTTCAATGATCTTTCCGCTGCCGTCCCGGCTGATACCTGAAACGATACCGTTGGAACGGCTGTCCGCAAAATAACCGTACTGCGGAAGTGTTCTTCCCGGCGTATCCGGCGGAGTGATTTTCCAATCATCTTTCCCTTGGTTAACGTAAATCTTTGTTCCGCCGCTCCAAGTGATAAGCAAATGCTGAATGTTATTATCAACGAATTCAACTTTTTCGATATGTTTGTCCGCGAGGTGCCGCACTAAATCCTGTGCCAGCCAATATTTACGGACGGCACCGCGTTTTTCGCTGCCCCAATCCGCCATCAAGGAATGTCCGGTGAGGATTTCTGAAACGATGTAATCATCACTTTCAATACCGTGCAGCGAACGACCCCGCTGTGCTTCGTACCGGTTGCTGTATCCGGCTCCGTGCAAAGAAAAAGTATTGTGATGTACGGCATCGAACCACGGAACCCGCGACCATTCTTTGCACTTGATTTGCATACGGAACTCCCCGGATTCCGGCGAAATAAGCATAAATTGGCAGTCCGCCCCGTCCAGATGTCCGATCAGTGAATCCATTCCCGCTTCGCTGCTCGTCGTTGCCGAGGAAA
>JAISJZ010000182.1 GCA_031261125.1 Planctomycetaceae bacterium
AATTCCGGCGAATCACAGGATTGTTTTCGTATTCCGTCCAAGGTCCCTCCAACTTGTCGGCATACGCCAAAGCAATTTCCGCCGGAGTATCGTGTGCAGCATAGTACATATAATACTTGCCGAGCGGTTTTTCAAAGTGTTCATACGCCTTGAACACGCCGACGAAGCAAATATCGTCGTGCGGCTTGAATTTCAGATTCTCGTATCCGAGAACAATTCCTTTGTACTCGAATTGAGGAAATTCCGGCAAAAGTTTGGCGGTGCTTTCAACATCCTTCACCGGACCGTCCAACGAATCAGCAGCATAGAGAAGCCCTAATGTCAAAGTGAAAACAAAGATAATCGCCATAAATAGTTTGCAAGTCATCTGCGAAGTATCCTCCTTCAAAATGGATGTTAATATTATAGCAATAATTCAAGGGAGCAACACACATCGCGGTTTGTCAACAACAACATCATACGTCGTTGTCCCGTCGGGTTTGACTTCAAAGGTGAGGTCGGTCGTCGAAGGCGAACAAAACCTCGGTGACTCACGGTTGAACGGTTCAGGTCAAAACGAAATACAACTCTTGTATCGTTTGACTGATGAAGAGATACGAGGGATTGCCCAAGGCGTAATCCCAAACAGGCGGTCGGCAATGCAAAGTCAGAAAATTACTTAATCCAAAATTCAAAAATCTAAAAAACGTTAGAACGTTGACGTGGTAAAGTATATTACCGGCGGGGCGGAATAGTTCCTTCGTAAAACAGCGAACCGTCGGATTTTGTTACGCTCTTCCAAATCGCCTTCCGGCGTTCAAGGTGCCGCTGCCGGAAATTGCCGCCTTGGTCAAACTGCTGCGGCTTCGTGAATGACGATAAATTGCCCGCCGATAAAATTCTCAACGCCTTGATTTGTATTGAATCGGACGCAACTGTCGCATCATTTTTATCGCCGACTCCGGCTAAATCCACCGTGAAGAGGAAAAAACCGTATAGAACTATAAACATCGCACCGAGAGCAAGCGCATTGCCCCCTTGTTCAATGGGTTCGGCAAACTTCACTTTGACACGGGACGCAAGCCGGACTATTTCCATCAGAATTGCCAGTGTCAAAACAAAGATTGCCCAAACGGCGACGGTATCGCTCAAATAGAGCATAGCCGGTATCTGTTTAGACAACAGTTCGGCAACGTCTTCCCACCATCCTACGGCAACGAGAGCGGAGAAACATAGCGCACCGGCACCAAGAACGTTGCCCCAAAATCCTTCTTTCCAGCGGAAACCGAAAAGAGCGGCGGCAATCGCCAGCGGTACACCGTATAAAAATCCCTGATAAAGTATTTGAGGTACTGTCATTGGAAATCCTACATTTTCATAATGCGTGAAAATTCTTCAACCGTCGTTTCACCGTTAATAAGCAAGTTAATGCCTTCGTACATAAAACCGGTCTGTCCTTCTTTAACAAACTGTTGCCGAATCAGTTGCGGATTCGGATTTGCCAAAATCAATTCCCGAACGGCATCCGAAAGAACGAGCAGTTCAAACATTGCCGTCCGACCGTAATAACCGACACCGTTGCACCGCGGACAAACACCGCGCTTGCGTTCCTCTGCTTCTGTCGGTAACGGCGTACGCTTGCGGTAAAATTCCTTCACCTGATTTTGCCGCAGCCCCAACTGCTGCAATAACTGCGGGGCGGGCTGATACGGTTCCTTACATTCTGGGCAAAGTTTCCGAATCAACCGCTGGCAGATTGCGCTGTTTAATTTTTTTACAATCTCCTGCGGCGGAACACCATAAGACAACAGATGAAGAATTGCCTCTACTGCGTCTTTTGCCCGAATCATTGTAATAAACAACCGCTGTTTATCGACTTCCTGACAGCAAAGTTTCAGCACTTCAGGATTGCTCATATCCCTCACGAGCAAGCAATGCGGTTCCTTGAACAGAATGTCCGGCAGCACTTTCATCGGTGTTTCGCCCTTCGAGGAATCGTACAGCCCCGGAATGACATTTTCAATTTCTTCGCTTTGCGTCATAACATCTTCGACGTTAATCACATCCCGCGTGAACCGGTCGCTGGAACGCATAAATATATCAATAGAACTTCGCAGACCGTTTGCCGGCGGTGCGGAAACAATGAACAAACCCTGTTGGGTATTGAGTTGGGCTTTCAATTTGTTCTGTACTTCATCCCGCATACCGAGTGCCGTCAAGTCCTTGAACGGGACTTTTGAGGCGGTGAACTGCACCATCACGGCTTCGCCGGTCTTCGTTCCCTGCGTAATAAAATCAACATCGTATTTCGTTTTCTTTTTTCCGGCACCGATAAAGATACGGAACGTACCGCCCTGCCGCGACCGCCGGTCTGCCGGATTCGCCCCGATGAGTATCTTTGCCGATTCCAGCATTTCTTCCATCGGGTCTTTGTTCTTATTTTTGTCGATAACCCGCGGCAGCGGTTCCAAGTCGAGCCAAACACCGTCCACCAGATGCCGGATGGCAGTACGTTCCGGCGTAAAATCGAACATCATTGATGTCGCCCGGCTTTTAACGGCATCGTACAAATGTTCCCGGAACAAGTTATATCCCGGTGCGTTTCGGGCGAGAATGAGCCGTCCTTGCAGTACTTTTGGGTCAATGTTTCTGCCTGTCGATTCCAGTTCAATCGGCGGACCGATTTGATATACTTGCCGCTGTTTGACTTTCATTTTCACGCCGATTTTATTCATTAGTGCCGCGAGAAGAAAGTGCAGATGTTCCGGCGTGAGAACCATTTCGTGCGGCGGAACCGTCTTATTCCGCTGCACAACATAAACCAAAACGGGAACAACGCAGAGCAGTACGGTAACGGGAAACGCTGCCCAGAAAATCGGAACAAAGAACATTACAGTACCGATTCCTGCGTAGAGAACCAGATAGACGGCGTTCATTGTTTCCCGGTTTTGTTTGTTCAGACGTTCCTGGTCGGCATTCATCCAACTTGCCCAGCCGGTCCAGATGACGAAGATGAGAATGTACAGCGGCAGTTTAACAGGGCTGAAATACCCGCCGGGACCCCACCAGCCCTCTGTGAGGATAGCGGGGGGACCGTCCTGTGCCATCAGCACATCGGCGAAGAACAAAAGGAATAATGCAGTAATGAAACAGCGTAAAAACATCGGGAACTTAATTATTAAGCGGCGATAAACACACAGGGTACTATATCATATCCTTCGCAAACTCGGTTTTCAACAGTTCCAACCCGCGGCTGCCGTTGGCATCGTCAACCGTAATGGCAATGCTCCGTTCACTGGTACTGATGACATTGACGTTGATTCCGCCGTCGGCAAGGGTCTTGAACATTCGGTACGCCAAGCCGGTGTGCGACCGCAAGCCCGTTCCGCGGACGGATAAAATCGCCACCGCCGGATTGTACTTCGGGTCGCCGCTCTTCCACTGTACGGTCAGCGTCTTCGATACTGCCAGTGCCTTGTCCAGTACGTTCCGCGGCACCGTGAATGAGATGACCGCTTTGCCCGCTTTGCCGCAACTCTGAACAATCATATCGACAACGACACCGGCATCGGCAATCGTCTTGAACAACACCGATGCAATTCCCGGCTGGTCGGGTATGCTGCTTAACGTAATTCTCGACTGCTGCCGGTCAAGGTGAATTCCCTCAATAAGAATTTCTTCCATACCGGATAGCCGAGACAATGCCTGACCGGTTAACGTCGGCACTTGCCCCCCGTTAGCCGGGTGCGATAACACCCCGTCAGCCGGTTCCTTTTGTAATTCAAACGTTGAATGAACTGCCCGAAGCGTTTCCGTGGCATCAGGCAGCGAAACAAGCGTCGAAATTTTTATCTCGCTTGTTGTTATCATACTGATATTGATGCCTTTTTCGCTGATGGCTTGGAACATTTTTTGGGCAACGCCGCCCTGCTGTTCCATTCCCAAGCCGACCGCCGAAACTTTCGCAACGTTTTCTTCGTAGTCAACACGTTCGGCACCGACTTCCGCCAGCGATGTTTCGAGAACTTCGAGCGTTGCCGCTAAATCCGCCGCCGGTACAGTGAACGATAAATCCGTTTTACCGTCCGTGCCGATGTTTTGGACAATCATATCTGTCGCCACTTTGGCGGCGGCAATTTTCGCAAAGATTTTCATTGCGTTACCCGGCTTGTCGGGAACGGCAATGAGCGTCAATCGGGCTTCGTTCTTCGCCAAGGCGCAGCCGGTAACCGGTGCGCTGCTCTCGGAATTGCCCGAAATGAGCGACCCCGGAACGTCCGAAAAGGAACTGCGGACTTGCACGTTCACGCCGAACTTCTTGGCGAACTCAATCGACCGGCTGTGCATCACTCCGGCACCGAGCGAAGCCAATTCGAGCATTTCATCGTAGGAAATGCGGTTAACCTTCCGTGCTTCGGCAATGAGCCGCGGGTCGGTGGTGTAAACGCCGTCAACGTCGGTATAGATTTCACATTCGTCGGCACGCAGTGCCGCCGCCAACGCCACTGCTGATGTATCAGAACCGCCGCGACCGAGTGTCGTAATGTTGCCGTCGTCATCAATACCCTGAAACCCGGCGGCAATCACGATTTTTCCATCGTTAAGAGCCGCTTTCATTCTGTCCGTGCTGATGGATTTTATTCGGGCTTTCATAAACGAATTATCGGTATGAATCCCGATTTGCGCACCGGTCATACTGACGGCCTTGTGTCCGAACGCTTCGATGGCAATCGCCAGCAGAGCAATCGTTACCTGTTCGCCGCTGGACATCAGCATATCCATTTCACGGTTTGAAGGTCGGTCAGAAATCTGTTTGGCAAGCGAAATCAAATGGTCGGTTGTTTTTCCCATTGCGGAAACAACGACGACGACCTGATTGCCGGCTTGGACGGCACGGATTGCCTTTCGGGCAGCGTTCTTAATTTTTTCAGGGTCGGCGACGCTGGTTCCGCCGAATTTTTGAACAATGAGCGGCATTGAAATAACAAAAAGTGAGCCATTGTCCCTTGGGACGGGTAAAACGGTACATCGCTAATTATTACCATTTTACCGTTTTTGTAAATAGACGGGCAAACGGCTGCATTGCCGCATCCTCAAACAGCAGATAACGCGCCGTCAGCATTAGTAATTCGGAAGCGTTTACCGGCTTGTTACGGTAAGCGTGCTGCCGCGGTTTTTTGTACCGAAACGCTCATTACGTCTAATTCGCCGGTTGCCACAGGAATTCCGATGAGCAGAACCGCCTCACTCGTTTCTGGCTTGATGTCGATTTCCTGCGAAACATTCTGCCAATCAAACGTGCCGGTACAGCGTCCGAACGGCACTTCGGCTATGACGTTCCGATTCTCGTCAAACTGCGTCAAATAACCGGTATGTGTCAGCACGGGTCCCTGTACCGCCCATATTTTCTTACCGCGGATGCGGTAGTCAATTTTAATTTTAGAGACACTTTGACCGTCAACGGCAAAACCTTGCAGCAATTGTGCCGATTCCTGCGGAGCAATGATTTTCTTTTGCAGCGGTTTAACACTCGTAAAATGCGCCGCTCCTGAAACAATCTTCACATTCCGGGCGTAATGCCAGCCGTCAGGCGTGCCGTCTTCCCGAACTTTGGCGAAATCCCCGCCGCGAATCGCCGGATTTTTGCCGTCCGGCTGAATCTGCCGCTTTGCCTCGGCTTCGCCGGTCATCGGAACAAACAACGCCGGAGTTAAATGTTCTTTGACAAGGGTTCCGTTCTGTTTTTTGCACAGATAGAACTGTTGCTGGAACCGTTCGCCGAGCGGAATGATCATTCGTCCGCCTTCTTTGAGTTGGTCAATCAACGGCTGCGGTACGGATTCCGGCGAACACGTTACGATGATACTGTCGAACGGTGCCGCCTCCGCCCAACCCTTGTAGCCGTCGCCGATTTTAATGTGGACATTGTCCATTTTCAGCGTTTTGAGCAGTTGTTCGGCGGATTTGCCGAGCGGTTCGACAATTTCAATCGAATACACATCTTTGACGAGCAAACTCAACACCGCCGCCTGATACCCGCTGCCGGTGCCGATTTCAAGAACCTTATCCGCCGGTTTCGGGTCAAGTTGTTCCGTCATATAGGCAACGATGTACGGCGGCGAAATGGTTTGAGCATTGCCGATAGCAACCGCTTGGTCCCAATAGGCAAGTTGCTGCTGCGCCGCCGGCACAAATTGGTGCCGGGGAATCCGCCGTATTGCGTCAAGAACCCGTTCGTTTGTCAAACCGCCTTGCGGTACGAGCAGGTTATCGACCATTATTTTCGCCCGTTCGACAACAGGAAACTTCGGTGTTTCCGCCGCTTGAACAAGAGCAACAACGGAAAAAAACAGAAAAGAAATCAGAACAGACCGCATCGGCATCTCAATAAATAAATCCGCAGTAAGTAGGTCAAAACAGAAGTACAATACCTTTTGCAAACGTTTTTGTCAAGAACACAAAAAAGGGATAATGTAACAAATGTTGCCAAATCGGTAACGGTTCGGCACCAGTGCTGTGATACACTGCTGACGTTCTTTACCAATCAGGCGGTGTAAAACATAGGGGAGGTTTTTAGAACCTCCCGCAGAATTTACGGACACCGGTCAAGGCGAAACGGCGAGCCGGTTTTCAACTTGGTCGATTCCCGGTTCGAGAACAAGCATTGCTTCGGCAAGGTCTTTGAGCCGCGGTGCGGCGACGGTACCGGTCAAAATGACCGACCGGTTCTTAAATTCAAACCGGATTTCCGGCGATAATAGCCGGGTTTGAATCCGCCGGGCAATATCTTCGGTCAAGGACGTGTTCGTTTGCTGCAAAACGACAACATCATCGTCTCCGATTTCTGCCAAACCGACTTTGCCGGACAGCGGGCGAAGCGGAAACGTTTTGAAATCCAGAGCAATCCGCGGCTGATACCGCTGTGTTCTTACATCGACATTTTCCACGACGTTGTTATCGACTAACGGTGCGGTTTCTTCGGTAACCAATGTTCCTTCAATCGCCGATTTGACCGTTTGTTCGGTGATTTCTCTCGTTGCCATCCGTTCCCGAAGCCGGGCTTCAACGGTATCCTTGACAGTTTCCGTCAAATCGATACCTACCTCGCTGCTTAACGACTTTTGAATATCTTCGGCGGAAATAATCTGTTCGCTGCCAGCGGGTGCCGTCTGTCCGAACAGTGCCGGTACAAAACAGCACAGAGCAAAAAGCATAAACGCGATTTTTTTCATAAATCCTCCTGTGAAAATAATTTTTCGTATTTTCCTTTTCTGTATTATCGGTTATAATGGTACTTTAATTTAGACGGAGAAACGATGATGTACCGATTTTTCCTTTGCGTAATTCTAACCGCTTTGACGGCACCGGCGTTCGGTCAAATGATAAACCGGGTGGTACCGTCAAAAGAGTATTTTACCTTTTCGCTGCGCCGTTTCAATGAGGGCAATTTCAATGCGGCATTCAACGATTTTAATAAGGACTTACAGCAGGCGGTTAAGATTCCTGACGCGAACGGACAGATGTTTCTCTGGCTTGATTCGATGACGTACTGGATAATGTGCGGCGAATGTCATTATCAGGCAGCGCGGTACGACGATGCACTCCGGGCGTTCAATAATGCTCTGCAAATTTATCTGACCCAGCCGGACTGGTTGAAACAAATCTCTTATGCCGGAGGTCCGGCGGCGGTGCCGCGGCAGCCGTTCGCGTGGGGTACCTCCGCCCGAAAAGGCGGAATGGGCGACTTCCGGCAGTGCAAGTTTCAAATCCTGCAAGAGAATATTAACATCATTAATCTCGGCAAACACGGAACGGCAGTTCAGCAGAATGCACAAATGAATTCGATTCACGCCGACGAAATTATCAGCCGAATGGCATTGATGGTTCGCCGCCGCGCCGAAATTTTGGGACCGCTGTCGAAATACGACCCGCAAACGAAATTGTTGTCGGAAGTTCTCGGCGGCAAACCGTGTCCGCCGAATCATTTTACCGGCGTGTGGGTTGACGTTCTTTACGGATTGGCGTTGTCGGCAATGGGCGACGATGCTGCCGCTATACCGGAATTAGAACGCGGTTTGTTGATGCAAGGGCAGTTCGACCATCAATTAACGCCGGCTGCGTTGTACGAATTAGGCAACATTGCCCGGCGTGCGAATAAAAATGAGGATGCTCAAAAAAATTATTTGGAAGCATCCTTTTCGGCATTCCTTGCCGGTGATTGGGTACTTCTCGGCGAAACGTTCCGTAAAATGTCCGATACGCAGAAGTTGATTGACAAAAACAAACCGTTTCCGCCGATTGCCGCCGCATTGGCATTTTTCGGCGGTCAGAAAGATGTCAGTCCGTTTGTTCTTGTTCCGCTGTGTCTTGAAAAAGCGGAAGATGCGTTGAGTGCCGGTAATGCTGCCGGTGCCGCAACGCTGAATGTGCAGGCAAGCAATATAATGAGCAAACGGGATATAGCCGCGAGTGTTCACGGCGCACGGAGTGATTACATTGCGGCGATGCTGTCTTATACGGCGGCATATAACGATTACGTCAACGGCAAACCGCCGCTGCTGCAACTGCAAGCAGGCGATAAACATTTAGAAACAGCCCTCGGTTTTGTAAACCGCGGTTCGCTCTGGCTGCATCAGTTGCGGGTGCTGGAATCGTTTTTCCGGCAAAATATGATAACCACGCGGGGACCGATAACAATACGCATTGCCGATGAGTTATACGATTTACTGCTGCGGGACCCAACGGCAAACGATTGGGCGGTGCAGCCGATGGATTCGCTGGCTGCAATGACATCGGTGCCGCCGGAGGCGTTTGAACGCTGGTTTAACGCTGCATTGCAGCGGGGCGATAAGGAGAGGGCGTTCAACATTTCGGAGAAGGCACGCCGGGCAAAATTTTTCTCGTCCTTTACGCTTGGTCCCCGGCTGTTTTCACTGCGCATTTTGTTTGAAGGTTCCTCCAATGACATTACGCCGCAGATGCAACTCGAACGGCAAACACTGTCGCTGGACTTCACAAAGTTTAACGACTTGTCGAAGAAAGTTCGGGACATCAAACAGCAGTTACAGACCGTTCCGCTTGTGCCGAAAGAGCAGGCACAAATTGAAAAACAAAAGCAACTGTTTAACGACCTTGAAAAATACAGTTATGCCCAAGAGGCGATGCTTCGTTCGATGGCGTTGACCCGGACAAAGGTACCGAACGTGTTCCCGCCGGTACTGACACTTGAACAAATCCGCAAGGAATTGCCGGAAGGAACGGCAATGCTTGTCTTCGTACAAGCACTCGGAACATATCACGGTTTCCTGCTTGACAGCAGGAACCTCGATATGTGGACACTGACGCAAGAACTTCGGGCGGATTCGCTGCAAAAACTGATTACCGATTATCTGGACGCTCTCGGCAATAAAGACCCGAACCGGTCGATAAGCGTGAAAGATATGACCGACCCGAAAGCAAAGTGGAAGGAAACAGGACAGAAGTTGTTGAACCGCTTGCTCGGCAACAAACCCCGACCGGTAAATTTTACCGAACTGGTGATTGTTCCGACGGGACCGTTGTGGTATGTTCCGTTTGAAGCGATGTGCGTCGGCGATAAAGAGTTGCGTCCGTTGATTACAGCCGGAAAAGACCCGTTACGGGTGCGGTACTCGCCGACGGCTTCACTGGGGGTACCCGTGCAGGGCGGCGGACGAAGTGCCGCAGTACCGGTACTGACGGTTTGCGGCAAATTTGTTTCCAAAGAGGGACCGGAAGTATCGCTGAATGCCGTTGACCGGCTTATTAAAGCAGGAATTCAAAACATCGTGCCGATGCCGGCAACTTTGTCCGATGCGAATTACCGGGGACTGCCCGCGTCATCTTCGGCGTTTGCGTCGCAGGTGAAACAACTGGTGGTATTAGATGATATACCGGTACCGCAGAACGGTTTGCCGCTTGGCTGGTCGCCGTTCAGTATGGACAAAGACAAATTGAAGAATTCGGTCGGCACTTGGCTGAACCTGCCGTGGGGAGGACCGCAACTGATTATCCTGCCCGGTTTTCACACACCGGCGGAAACGTCGTTGAAAGTTGCCAGCCGGGGAACAGCCAAAGCGGTTCCGAACGGAGATGATTTATTCCTTTCGGCAATGGCGTTGGAAGCGTGCGGGGCAAAAACGGTTTTGATAAGCCGTTGGCGCACCGGCGGTCGGGCTTCTTACGATTTAACGGAACATTTTTTGAAGAATTACGCGGTACTTCCGGCGGCGGAGGCGTGGCAGCAGGCGTTACTCGATGTCGGCAGTGAACCGTTGACATTGAACGAAGAACCGCGGGTTCGTGTTTCAGCAGCCGAGAAGGACATAGAACCGCCGTTGGCGAATCATCCGTTTTTCTGGGGGGCATTTATGCTTATTGACAGGGGCGAAAAACCGGAACAGGCAGCGGCGAAACCCGCCAGCGGATTGGATTAACAGTTAGGACGTTTAGCCGCCGTTTCGGCGGCGCATAGTTTCATACATCAACAAACACCGCCGCCGAAGCGGCGGCTAGACCAATGACGTTAAAAACAACTTTATTTTTTGTTTCGCTGTTTCTTTGCACATCGCTTGCATTGGCGCAGGACGCGGTGCTGGTACCGAACGAGGAAGTTGACCTGCCCGTGCCGGCAAACAAGGATTCCGCCGATGCCGCAAATCCGGGGATGCCGTACCTCGATTTGGCAACCGAAGAAAAATTGAAGGCAAAACTCCCTGCCGATTTAGGAAAAGTCATCGGACTTTGCCGAAAAGCGGAAAAGGAAGGACTGTCCGGCGAAAATCTGACGTACTGCCATCAGTTGCGTGCGTCCGCCCAACTGCAACGGGGACTGCTGGCTGCCCAACAGTTAATCGGCAAACCGAAAGAGCAAATGCCGGCGGATTGGGAAGCGGTTACTCTAAAAACGTTGGCAGACCTCGAAGAGGCGGTCAAAATTATGAAAGACCAACCGCTGCCTTTTTTGCGGATTGCTCAACTGCAAAAGATTTTGCCGAACGGCGATACGAAGCGGGCGGCGGCGGCACTTGACGAAGCGTTGGCGGCGGCAAAGGGCGACCAAATCACATTTACGCAGGTCTTAACACTCAAAGCGTCAATGGAAGGCGACCCGAAAAAACGGGAAGAAATTATTGCCAACGGAATAAGAGATAATGCGAATCCGCATCTTTTGCTGCTGCACGCACTTGCGCTGATTGACTTGAAACAGTTGGACAAAGCGTCAGAGGAATTGCACAAGATTTTGGAACAGGAACCGGGTAACGAACGGGCGTTTGATTTAGCCCTCGGTTTGTTGTGCGACCAAGGAAAGTTTGACGATGCGCTGAAACTGCTGGATACCGTAGATAAGGGCAGTAAGAACACAGAAAATATTCTCAAACGGGTTCAGATTCTGACGCAAATGGGCAAACAGTCCGATGCCGTGAAATATCTGGACCAACTGCGGGAACAGCAGCCGGAGAACATTCGGATTTTGCATCTGCGTTCGCTGATACATTTTGATAACAAGGATTACGATAATGCGTTAAAAGACATTGAGGCGGCGATCCGTATTGAACCGAACAACGGACTGTACCTGTTTCACAAGGCGCGGATATTGGCGGTGTCGGAGAGAGAAGACGATGCCGTGAAGATTCTGAACGACATACTGCAAAACGAACCGCAGAACATTGAAGCAGCATTGTTGAAAATTCAGATTCTTTCGTCCCGGAAGAAAGTTGACGAGGCAGTTGCAGTCGTAGAGACGCTGGAAAAACAACAGCCGAACAATGAGCGGTGGATGATGTTGAAAATTTCGGTGTATGCAGACGGCGATAAGTTTGACAAGGCGTTGGAACTTGTTGACAAATGGATTAAGGAGAAGCCGGACGATGAAAAGCGGCAAATACTGAAAGCACAGATTTATGTTGATAAGAAGGACTACGATAAAGCCAGAAGTATTGCGGAGGAACTGCACAAGAAGTACCCTGACAAGGACAACATCACGGTCCT
This sequence comes from Planctomycetaceae bacterium, assembly GCA_031261125.1. GTDB lineage: Bacteria > Planctomycetota > Planctomycetia > Pirellulales > Thermoguttaceae > WRKP01. Next base: position 11,989 of record JAISJZ010000182.1, read on the forward strand.
GCTCATCGGAATTCTTTCTTCGCAGAAGAAAAACAAAGAGGCGGTGAAACTTATGGAACCGCTTTTGAAAAAGGAGCCGGAGAACATTGCTTTTTTGCGTGTCCAATCGCAACTGCTCATTTCGACGAATCAGCACAACGAAGCAATAAAAATGCTGGAGAAAATCATTAAGATTGTCCCGAAAGATGAAACGTCGATTAACAATTTATCGTGGATACTTTCAACATCGCCGGTCGATATAGTGCGCGACGGCAAGCGGGCATTGGAATTGGCGTTGAAAGCGAGCGAGTTGACCGGCTACAAAAAGGCGTATATTTTGAGTACATTGGCGGCGGCGTATGCCGAGACCGGTGATTTTGACAAGGCGGTTGAATGGTCGCTCAAGAGCATTGATTTATCAAAAGACGACGAGAACGTTTCGGAACGTATCGAGGACTTGCAGAAGGAACTTGATTCCTATAAGAACAAGAAACCGTTCCGCGAAGCGATTAACGAGTAAGATGTTCAAACGCTGGCTGTTTAACTTCATCTATCTGATTGCGTTAACGGTATTTTCGCCGATGCTGCTCTACCGTAGTGTCAAACACGGAAAATACCGCAACGGATTCAGACAAAAATATCTGGGGCGCATCCCGCGCCGCCGGAACGTTCTGAAACGCTATAAAAAAAACGATACCGCGGAAACGAAAATCGTTTGGTTTCACGCCGTCAGCGTCGGTGAAGTTAATCTGCTTCGTCCGTTGTTGAAACTGATTAAAGAAACGAAACCGGATTGGAACTGCGTTGTTTCGACAACGTCGCAAACCGGTATGGAATTGGCGGAAAAAATTTTCGGCAAAGATTATACCGTGTTTTACTGTCCGCTCGATTTTAGTTGGGCGGTCTCTAAGGCGGTGCAGCGTTTGCAGCCGACGATGCTGGTACTGGCAGAGCAGGAGTTATGGTCTAACCTGATTGATGCGGTCAAGCAAAGCGGGGCGAAAGTTGCTGTCGTCAATGGCCGGTTCAGCGAAGGCGGTTATAAAAATTACTTGCGGATTCGTCCGTTCATCGCCCCGATGCTTCGGCAACTTGACACCGTTGCCGTTCAAAGCGAAACTTACGCCGGCTGGTTTCGGCAACTCGGTGCGTCTGCCGATGCAATTCAAATCACCGGTTCGATGAAATTCGACGGAGCGCGTTCCGACCGGAACAATCCCGATACGCAGCGGTTCCGGCAACTCGCCGGTATTACGGACAGCGATGTTGTGTTTTTTGCGGGCAGTACACAAGCACCAGAAGAACAATACGCCGTCGAGTGTTATGAAAATCTGAAAAACGAATTTCCGCAACTTCGGCTGATATTAGTGCCGCGGCATCCTGAACGGTTCGAAGATGTTGCGAAAATGCTGGACGGCAAAGGCGTTCTTTGGCAGCGGCGTTCCGCTTTCAACGAGCGGGAAACACTCGACAGTGCGCCGGCAGCGGTATTGCCGGATTCAACCGAAACATCAGGTAACTGTTCTAACAAAGAAGTCGTTCCCCGGATTTTGCTGGTCGATACCGTCGGCGAATTAGGGGCGTGGTGGGGAACAGCGCATATTGCTTTCGTCGGCGGCAGTATGGGAAGCCGGGGCGGGCAAAATATGCTTGAACCGTCGGCTTACGGAGCAGCGGTGAGTTTCGGTCCGAACACGAAAAATTTTCGGGGCATTGTCGATTTACTTCTTCGGAATGATGCCGCCAAAACGGTGAACGACCAAGTCGAAATGCAGATATTTGTCCGCCGGTGTTTGGAAGAACCGGCGTTTGCGCAACAGTTGTGACGGAACGCCCAAGCCCTTGTACAGCGTCAACTTGGTGCAACGCAGCGGACGCTGGATATACTGAATAAGTTAATGGTCGGCAGTTGATAGTGAAAAATGCCCGATAAATCGCCGGAAAAAATCCAAGCAATGTTCAACGGCATTGC
>JAISJZ010000251.1 GCA_031261125.1 Planctomycetaceae bacterium
TCGCTGGACGTGTCGAAGAACACGGCACTGCAAACCCTCGACTGTTATAACAATCAGTTGACTTTGCTGGACGTGTCGAAGAATACGGCACTGCAAACCCTTGAATGTTACAACAATCAGTTGACTTCGCTGGACGTGTCGAAAAACACAGCGTTAAAAACCCTTCGATGCTTTATCAATCAGTTGGCATCGTTGGATGTGTCGAAAAGTACGTTACTGCAATCCTTGTATTGCAGCGATAACCGGTTAATTTCGCTGGACGTGTCGAAGAACACGGCATTGCAGTCGCTTAACTGCGGCGATAACGGAATGAAAACCCTGCGCCTGTCGAAAGCGGTCGGACAGTTCGCAGGCGGAGTTGTTTATAAGACCGGTAATTCTCAAATTGACGTTTATGTGAACGGCGTACTGATGGAGCAGCCGGATATTACCGTTGCGCTGGCGGTTAAGGACTGCGTCAAACTGACGTGGGGAGCCGTTGACAATGCAACTGCCTACGAACTATACCGTTCTGACGACGGCGGAAAAACTTATAATAAGATTGCCACGAAACAGGTAGCAAATCTCACTGACCCTAATGCTCCGAACTTTACAGATACGGATGTTTCCGTTGGTTCGCACATTTACTCTATCAGGGTTCATACCGCTGCCGGTTTATGGGAGGAAGCCGGTGAAGTCAGTGTCGAGGCGGATACCTTTGCAGCACCGGCCGTTACCGCCGAGAAGCCGACGATGAACAGCGTTAAAGTATCGTGGAACGAGGTTAAAGGCGCGCAGTCCTACAAAGTATTTTTGTCCAAAGACGGCGGACTATCGTTTGAAGAACTGGGCGGTTTTACCAAACTTCTGTCCCGCACCTATAACGATGTTCTGCCCGGCTCGTACATTTATGCTGTCCGGGCTTACACTTACACTACTCCCAAGGAAAACAGCAGTGATGCCGGTACGGCGAGCGTGGCGGTAGGTGTTCTTGATGCACCGGTCGTTTCCGGTACGAACCCTACGGCAAACAGCGTCAAACTGACGTGGAATGCCGTTGCTGGGGCAACGTTTTACCGCGTGTACCGTTCCAACGATAACGGAAAATCGTTTGAACAGATTCAACAAACATTGCTAACGGCTCGCACCTATACGGATGTTCCAGCCGGTTCGTACATTTACATTGTCCGGGCTTACAGTGGTTCCAATGCTTCCAATACAAGAAGTGCCGCCAGTAATGAGGTAAGAATAACGGTAGATACTCTTTCTGTACCGGCCGTTACCGCTGCGAAGCCGACGGCAAACAGCATCAAACTGACGTGGAATGCCGTTGCCGGGGCAATGTCATACAGAATATGGCGTTCTGCTGACGGCGGAAAATCGTTTGAACAGGTTACCCTATCTACCAAGAAAACGGATTACACCTATTATGATGTTCCGAACGGTACATACATTTACGCCGTCCGGGCTTACAGCAGTCCCGAAAATCGGAGCGATGCCGGTACGGCAAGTGTGACGGTAAGCGGCACTCTGACAGCACCGTCTGTTTCTTACTCCAAGCCGACAGCAAACAGCGTTAAATTAACGTGGACCATTGTCAGCGGTGCAACATCTTATCAAGTATTTCGTTCCGATGACGGCGGGAAAAACTACACATCAGTCGTTGCCGGCACAACGGATATTACTTGGACGGACACGAATGTTCCGGCGGGTTCCTACATTTATGCCGTCCGGGCGCACAGCAGTGCCGGCAGAAGCGGTGCCGGCACAACACCCAGCATAACGATATAACCCCCGCTAATACCGGATATACTCCCACGGCAATTTCTCATCATCGGGAATTGCCGTATGTATCAACCTGTTTATGTCAATTTGTTCTTCGTTTAACGCCTGCTGCCAAAGGTCGTGCCGGAAATACTCCGACCAGCCGTCAAGTTTTGCCCCAAGTTGCCAAGCCCGTTCGATAACGCTGCCGATACTTCGGTTGCCCCGGCAAAGTACCGCTTCCATCAAACTCGTTTTCAACGAGTGATACTTCAACGAAATACCCGTCTTGCGGACTCTGTTCAAAAGTTGATGATGAACGCTGTCGAAATACTCCGGCGTTTGCATCGGTTCCCGTTCCCACGGCGTATGCGGCTTCGGCACAAAATTGGAAACGTTTGCCGTAACCATCGGTGCTTTACCGCGGATGTTTTTGCCGAGTTTGTAAATTTGCAAGGACAAATCGACGATGCCGTCAATGTCCTCCGCCGTTTCGTCCGGCAATCCGCATAAGAAATACATTTTCACGCGGTTAAATCCGTTTTTGAACGCCGTTTCGCAGCCCGCCAGCAGATTTTCGTTCGTTATCGGTTTGCCGATACGTTTCCGCATCGGGTCGAGTGCTGCTTCCGGCGCAAGCGTCAAACCCGATGTCCGTTCCGTCGTTAATTTTTGTACCGTGCTGCTCAACTGATGATTCACTCTTAAACTCGGAACGGAAATCGAAACGTGCAGCGGATTTAACACTTCGCGAAGTTTCTCCATTAACTCGTCGAAGTGCGGATAATCGCTTGTTGATAAGGACAGCAGCGAAACCTCTCTTGACCCGCTGGCAGTGCAGGCATCAAGGGCAAACGTCGCAATTTCATCGGGCTGCCGGTACCGCAGCGGACGTTTTTGAACGGTACTGATGCAAAATTTACACCGACCGGGACAGCCCCGCATAATTTCGACGGCAACGCGGTCTTGCGGACATTCAATTAGCGGAACAATACGCCGTACCGGCGGGGCAAACTTCGATAGGTCGGGAACGATTGCTGCCCTTGTTAATTGTGTCAGCCGGCGGGGGATGACCCCCGTCGCGGCAAAATCAAAACGCTCGGTTAACTTCTGTATCAATTCTTTGCGGGAACGTGTGCCGAACGAAGTTTTTAACTCAACCCACGCATCGCAAACGGCGGGCAGCGTTTCTTCCCCGTCGCCGATAACGAACACATCAATAAAGTCCGCCAGCGGTTCAGGATTGACCGCCGACGGTCCGCCGGCAATCACAAGCGGGTCGTCCATTGTCCGGTCAGCACAATGCAGCGGAATCCCGCCCAAGTCCAGCATCGTTAAAATGTTCGTGTAAGTTAATTCATATTGCAGCGTGAAGCCGAGAACATCAAATTCTTTCAGCGGCGCGAGTGTTTCGAGAGAGTACAGCGGCAGTTGATGCTTGCGAAGTGCCGCTTCCATATCGGGATACGGCGTAAAAGCCCGCTCGCACGCCCAATCGTCCCGCCGGTTCATTATCGAGTAGAGCAGTTGCAGACCGTAATGCGACATTCCGATTGTATAAACATCGGGAAACGCAAAGCAAAGCCGGTTTTTGACTTCGTTTTTCGGTTTGACGATACTTCCGAGTTCACCGCCGATGTATTGAGCGGGCAAGTTGATGCGTTCGGATAACAGAAGGGATTCAATTTGTTCGCGGAAAGTCAACGGAGATAACGGGCTTGAATACAGAAAACGGCTGTCCGTTCAGGAATCCGCGATTGTAGCAGGAAAAAACAGCGGTGTCAACGCAAGCTACCTATTTTTTCAAACCGGAAAGGTTTCCTTACATCAAAACATCACGATAAACGAAATACCGCCGGAAATCTGGTCTTTCTTGCTTTCATCGCCGCCGAAAGGACGGTAGCCGTTGTTATAACTAACCGTATCATACCGGATTTCAGGACGGAATGTCATTTTCGGATTGATTTTGTAATTTGCCGCAAGCGTAAAGTCCCACAAGTCGCCGCCGCTTCCGCCGGTAACGGCAGGTATGTCAAAAAATGAACGGATATTGTGATTGTATTCAGCACGGAAACCTACCGCCAGTTTTTCATTGACCGTGTAAATCAAATGGTTATTGAAACCAAAGGCACTGCCCGTAGTGATTCTGTCAGTGTAATATACGGTGTTGTCCGTGAAAGCAACTTCGCCCATATAAAACCAGCGTTTATTGATATTCCACGTGTATATCAACGTGTTCAGGCAGTCGATTGCGCCGGTATTGACCGCCGGTCTGTCTCCTTTATCGTTGTAGAAAACTTTGTAAGTCAATGAAGTATTCTTCGTCATCCGGTAAGTTGCTT
>JAISJZ010000330.1 GCA_031261125.1 Planctomycetaceae bacterium
AACGGCACTCGTTATTTTAACGATAGTGTTCGGCAAAGCACCGTCGATGAACTTCGGCAGCGATTACATTGTCAAAGTCCGGTTTGAACGTGCGCCGGGCATCACCCGAAAATCGCCGGTGTATAAGAACGGCGTGCGTGTCGGCGAAGTCACCGGCGTGCGTCTCATTGAAGACGACCGCGCCGTTGAGGTTTCTCTGCGCATACCGGCAACGCGGAAAATTTACACGGACGAAATCTGTCAGATTCACCAAACAATGATAATGGGCGACGCATCGCTGGAATTAGTAAAAAACCGGCGGTACCAAGGCGAAGTGAAACTGATTGACCCTGACATATCGCTCACCGGTGAAGATGCGTCCGATATTTTCAGCGGCTTCTCCAACCTCGAAGGCGATTTGCTCAAAGCGATAAACAGCGTTTCGGACGCGGCAGCGCAGTTCAATACACTGTCCGTCAAAGCGGGCGGGTTCATCGAAAAGGCAAATGACATTGTCGGTTCCGAGGCGGAATTGAATGCCCGAAAAAAACAGTTTGATTCTCTGTTGACGAACGTGGAACAAACGATAGTTTCGTTCCACGAGATGAGCGACGGAATGAATCAATTTGTCGGCGACCCGAAGGTTCAAAGCGGAATACAGAAAATAGCGGAAAATATGCCGGAGATTTTGGAGCAGGCGAAAACACTGTCGAACGAAATGCAGATGTTTGTTAAAGAAGCGAGAACGTTTGTTGAACGCGGCGGGAAATCGCTGGACACCGTCGAAAACGGTCTCGATAAAGCGGCGGCAGCGTTGGAAAGTATTAAGAAGGTAACGGACAGTATCGAAGACGATATACCGGAAACGGTGGCAGCATTAAAGAAAAGTGCAACAAAGTTGCAATCGTTCTTTGACGAAATAACGGTGTTAGTCCGCACGGTCAATAATTCGGACGGTTCGATAATGAAGTTGTTCCGCGAACCGGAATTTTATGATAAGTTGATAAACACGCTGGACAATGTGGAACGTATTACAGGTGAAGCGGATTTTATGCTTCGGACGGAAGTGAAGCCGATTGCGGCGAACGTTCGGATTTTAACGGATAAGGCGGCACGCGACCCGGCAATTTTCATCCGCAATTTAATCCGCAAACAGCCGCGGACGAAGAGTTTGCCGTACTGGACGGAGGAAATTGAATGTTGTGAAAATGACGGGATGAATGAGGTGGAGAGTGAAGAGTTAACCGATGGACGCATCGTCAACGTTGACCCGCGGTACGAAGATGTTCTGCCTCCGCCGGCGATTCAACAGATGTCTTACGTTACGGAAAATGAACCGGAACCGAAACTGGTGTTTCGGCAACGCTGACTAAAAAGATATTCAACGAAAAATGGTTTTTAGAGGGACCTTACTGTAATGCAGCCGAGTATTTGTCCGTTATCCCTTTTGTACAACGACGGTCCTGTTCTGGCGGTTAACAAGCCGGGCGGTTTGCTCACGCAGGCACCGCCCGGCATTGATTCGCTGGAATACCGCGTCAAAATGTATATGCGGGAAACCGAAGGACGCGGCGAAAACGGCTACCTTGGTATTCCGCACCGTCTTGACCGTCCCGTCTCCGGTGTGATTGTGTTCGGCAAAAATTCCCGTGCAACGCACCGGTTGTCTGAACAGTTTGAACGTCGGGAAATTGATAAGACCTATTGGGCTGTTGTTCAGGGAACCGTTGAACAAGACACCGGAACGTGGATTGATTTCGTTCGGAAAGTGCCGGACGAACCGCGGGCGGAAATCACTGCTCCGATAAATCCCGATGCCCGCGAAGCAGTACTGCATTACCTTGTGTTGTTACGGTTCGTTCAACAGGACAGACCGTTCACGCGTCTGGAAATTAAGTTGGAAACCGGTCGGATGCACCAAATCCGTTTGCAATGTTCAACGCACGGACATCCGGTTGCCGGCGACGCAAAATACGGTTCGGATTTTCCGTTCGGTAATTTTTTCGATGACGAAAGGCGGCGGGAAATTGCGCTGCACAGCCGGTCGATTGTGTTCCGTCATCCGCTAACGAAGGAACCAGTACGTTTAACGGCACCATTGCCGGAACTATGGAACGGATTTCCTGTTGCCAAATAACGGGGCTAAATATGCAATTTCTCTATTTTATCTAACCGGAACATTCGGAAAAAAAGGGCAAACTCTTGCGATTTCTACTAACAACACAACTAACATTACTAAACTTTTCCGTTCTATCGTTCCGATTGATTGAATACGGAGTACCGTTAAAGGAATTACGAATGTCGGATTACGAATTACCGCAAACACCCGAACAACCGGAAAAAGAGTTGCTTGCGTTCTATTCGTAATTCATAATTTGTAGTTTGTAATTTATTCTCACGCTAAGTACGGAGATTGACGCGTGACAAAGATTTATACCAATGTACCGGCGATGGTGGCTCGAACAAATTTGAGCCGCAATATGGCGGGACTGGAAACCGCGCTGGAACGGTTAAGTACCGGTTTCAAAATCAACAGCGGCAAGGACGACCCCGCCGGTTTGATTGCCAGCGAAGTGCTGCGCTCAGATATTACCGGCATCAAAACGGCAATCAAAAACACCGAGCGTGCCAATATGATGATTGCCACGGCGGATTCTGCGCTGAACGAAGTTACCAGTTTGCTCAACGATATACGCGGGCTGGTTACCGAAGCGGCAAACACCGGCGCAATGTCCGCCGAAATGATTGCAGCCAATCAACTCCAAGTTGATGCGTCCCTCGATGCGATTGACCGAATCGCAGCCCAAACCAACTTTATGGGGCAAAAACTGCTCGACGGGTCGCTTGACTTCGATAAAACCGGCGTTGACCGGAATTCGCTTAACAATCTCGCTGTTCATCAGGTTACATTCGGCGCGGACAAAGCACCGATTGACGTTACCATTAACGTCCGGCAGGCAGCCGAAAAAGCATCACTGTACTACAATAAGCCCGCCCTGTCCGATGACATTATGCTCACTTGGGGCGGAAATCAGGGATATTCCCAGCAAACATTTGAACGCGGTGCGACCGTTGCTGAAATTGCCCGCGCCGTCAACGCCACGTCCAACTCGACCGGCGTGATGGCGGAAGTCGGTTCCGATGCTATTCCCGGTACACTGCTCACCAGTTCGCTCGGCAATGACAACGACATCATTATCACCGCCGGGCTTGCCGGTCTGAACGGCGGAAATGTCGAAATCAAGTACCTTAAAGGTTCGTCCGAGGGCGTTAAAGTTGAATATCAGGAAGCACTGAATGCCCAATCGCCGGCGAAACTGCTGGTCTATCTGCAAACCGAAGCGTTTGAAAACGCCACTGCCGACGAAATTGATGTGAGCAGCGGTGTTCACGACAACAACGCTCTGCATTTCGTCGCCAACATTCCCGGTGCGCAGTACAACAATGCGAACATTCATTTCGTTGACGGCAAATTCACGCAGAAAAATTTCGGTACTGATACGGACAATCCGTACAGCATCGCGAATCATCCTTACGCTTACTACAACGATGAACCGACAACGGCGAAGGCGTTGTTCGGCGATGTTAACGAATTAGATTCGATTGGTTCGCTGTCCGGCACCGGAACGTATTTTACAATTCAGTCGAAAGACGCTTCGTCCCGGTACAATAACGTTGCGGTAACGTTGATAGAAGACCCCGGTACGGAAATACCGTCGGGCAAATCCGTCAAAGCCCGGTACGAGGAGCAGTATGTTCCAGCAGAGAAATATGCGGACTATCTCGCCGGTAAAGATGTTGAGCCGACTGACATTCCGTCGAAAGACACCGATGTTGCGGTCAACAAGCAGTTGAAGATTTACTACAAGGACGGTGCGTCCATCCAGCAGGTTCAGGACGCATTGAAAATCGACGGCAAGTTTGAACTTCTTGCATCGGAGAACAGCGTGCTGACGCAAACGCTGTCGTCTTCGGACGGTTATACGGCACCCGACCCTGATGACCCGCCGTACAATCCCGCAACGGACGCGCTTCCTGCCGGATACAGTAACACGCATAACAGCGGCGGTAATGCAGGAACATTGTTTATCGTGATGAACCCGGACGGTACTGATGCCGAAGGAGAACCAATCATTGCGCAGGACATTGTCAATTTGCTTGACCGGAACCATCCGGCATCCCGCGGCAGTGAACGGGCAGCAAGTTTGTTTGACGTGTCCCGAACGGTTGACAACGACGGTACCGGCGGAATTCATCTGTACGATTACGAAGATGCTGTCCTGACGGATGCGAACGGCGACCCGCTGAAAATCAAAGTAACCTCCGCGTTTGAGAAAGCATTCAAAGACGGCATTTCCGGCGGCGATGTCATTACCACGGCGGCGGAACTGGTAACGGCATTGAATAACTCGGCGTATTGGGGGCAAACGATGTGTCCCGAAATGCTCGCCGAACTGGCAACCCGGAATGCTAACGGGGAATACTTCGATTTGACCAACCCGCCGTTAATCACTGCCCGGCTTGCGCCGAACAACCGCGGCGACCAGCGGGTCTCTGCATTTGAAGAAGTGGCGTACTACGGCAACCCGAATGATGACAATGCAATTCAATTCCTCGGTGAAAAGGATTCGCCGAACATCCGGTTCGTTGCTGACCCCGACCCGATAACCGGACAATATCCGAACACACAACTTTGGCTCGACCGGACAACAGTGCCGGATAAACTGGATTTTGCCCGTGCGATTCTCACTGCCCAAGACCGTAAAGCGAGTATGATTATCGCGGCAAATCAAAAGGGCGGCGAATACGATGATGTTCAGTTCGTTTATAAACGAATCAGTGAAGACCCGAACAACGATATTACCGCCCCGGATTCGACGCTTGACCCGAACCGGCGCAAGGGCTGGGTGGAGTACGACCCGGCAACGTCCTACGCCGAAGCACAGGTGACGTTCAAATCGACTGACGGCTACGATATTGCGAACACGGCATTTTATGTTACTTCTGACGAACGCGGCGATTTGTTCAACAACGTACCTGTCAAGATGACGTTAAGCGACACGCAGTCCGAATCGATTGCCGTTGTTTTTGACAATGCGACCGGTGAATTGCGGGTTTCGCTGAACAGTTCGATGGTGAATCCGCCGCCGACGGACGACCCGGACGACCCGCTGTGGTACAAACAAATTGATGCGAATGACATTATTGCTGCGATTAACAACGCCGACATCGGGTTCACGGCGCAGTTGTCCTATTCGCAGGACACGTCGGCGATGTACAATTTGAATCTGCCGAATACTGACCCGGATAATCCGCAGCCGTATGAACTGCTTGTTGATGACAACGGCGATGCGTATCCTCCGGCGTACAATAACGGTACCGGTACATTCGATAAGTTGGGCTTGAAGGTGAATCAATTCACTGAAATTGCGAACACGAAGGAAACCGGCGGACACCTCGGAGGAACGGTTACTGTTTGGATGTCTGATTACGAAACAACGGATGAACACGGCGATATCGTTTGGCGGTCGCCGAATGCTAACGATGCGGTTGAACTGATTAAGGCAGACCAAGTCGTCGGCAAGATGTTCACGGCGCGGACATATTCCTCCGATTTGGACTCCGGCGAAGGAAAAATCGACTTCGTGAAAGACGGACCATTGGTAACCAGCGGCGGACTTGCCGAAAAGGGTGCCATTACAGTTCACTTGGTTACAGACAAAAACGGTTTGGTGCAAACCACTGCCCGCGATTTGGTGGAATGGTGGGACAAACTCGACCCCAGTGTTACAGAGAACATCAGTGCCTCGTTGGTGCGTCCTGCCGGTGCGGCTTGGGACGACTGTTCCGACCCCTACGGCAACGGTTTGCTTGCCCCGACGATTTCCAAGGGCGAGTGTGATGAATGGATTATCAACGATATTCAATTCGTCGGCTGGAACGATAACATCGACCAGCAGCAGTACGTTCAGTTGCAGGCGGAAGGAACGATGACTTCCGACAACGGTAAGGATTCGTCTTATGATATGGTTGCCAAACAGTACGGACCGGAATGGAACGGCTACACGATTGTCTATGCCAACGATGATTCTGTAACCGGTTTGTACGCCGATAATTACGTTGCCGGTTCCGACCAGAATCCGTGCGATGACGATGTTTGGCAGGGTTTGCAGGTCAACGACTGCGGCGAAGTTATTCTGCCGATTAGCCAGTCGGAAAAAGGAATGAAACTGGAACTCGACGCGGAGACGAAACAAATTATCGTTCACGTTCGGGCGGGTATTACGACGGCATACGACATTGAGCAACTCGTTGAAAATCATCCGTTGACGAAGAACCTGTTTGAAATTGTTCAGCACGGCGACGGTTCCGGCGTAATTTCGATGCAGGACGATACGCTGCTGACACAAAACGGTTCGCTGCCGCCGGGCTACCTGAACGGGGCGAAACTGCTGTTCGGTTCCGATGCGTCGGAGTATAAACTGATTTTCAAATCGACGGAATACGGTTCCGACCAATTCGTTGACGTGCAAGCGACCGGCAAGAACGGCGGTGCCACTTCATTCCAACTGACCGATAGTGCCGGCAACAACGCCGAAAAAGTTTACGGCAAAGATGTTGAAGCGTTGGTCAACGGCGTGCGTGCTGTCGGACACGGCTTGGACGTTTCGCTGAACACGTCAACGTTGTCGATGGATTTCACGATGTCGGAAGATGCCGGCACAAACACGGAATACTCGACGGCATTTTCGATTACCGGCGGCGGTGCGACGTATCAGGTCGGTCCCGATGTTGTGTCGAATCAGCAAATCACGCTTGGAATTCAAAGCGTGAACACAGTGAAACTCGGCGGCGCGTCAGGGAAATTGTATCAACTCCGTTCCGGCGGCGATGCGTCGTTATCGACCGGCACGAACAAGGCGTTCCGCATCGTTGAAGAAGCAATTTTGGCGGTTACCACGACCCGCGGTCGGCTCGGCACGATGCAGAAGGCGACGTTTGAAACGAACATCAATGTTCTCAACGATACGCTGGAAGCGATTATGTCGGCTGAAAGTCAGATTCGGGACACGGACTTCGCAGAGGAAACATCAAATTTGACACGGGCGCAAATTTTGGTGCAGTCGAATATGAGTACGCTCGGTATCGCCAATCAGATACCGAACTATATGCTTTCGCTCCTCGGAGGGTAATTCGGCGGGCTTGACAGCAGAAAAGCAGATGTCAAAATAGAGACGTTATGCCTATTCCTGAATGTGTCGGTCTCATTGCCGGATGGGGACGCTATCCGATTTACCTTGCCGAATCCCTAAAACGGCAAGGAACGGGGGTTTACTGTCTCGGCATCGTTAATCACGCCGACCCGATATTGAAAAATATCTGCGATGAGTGGCATCCGCTTGGTTTGGGACGGTTGAACACAGCGTTCCGTTTTTTCCGCAAACATAAATTGATGCACGGGACAATGGCGGGGAAAATTAACAAAAAGTTGCTGCTCGACCCGCTGCTTATTTGGAGGCAACTGCCGGACTTTTATACGCTGCGGACGTTTATGCCGATGTTTCTTACCCGGCGGAAGGACTGCAAAGACGATACGCTGCTGACAACCGTTGTCAATGCGTTCGGACAAAACGGAATTCGACTTTTGCCCGGTACCGACCTCGTACCGGATTTACTCGTGAAACGGCAAAAATTGACACGCCGCGGTCCGAATGCCGCAGAATGGAAAGACATTTGTTTCGGCTGGCAACTGGCGAAAGAAATGGGACGGCTGGATGTCGGTCAAAGCGTTTGCGTCCGTAATCAGGCGGTTCTCGCCGTGGAAGCGATTGAAGGAACGGACGAGTGCATTCGCCGCGCCGGTTCATTAAATCCGGCAAAAGGATTCGTGGTAGTGAAAGCGGCAAAACCGCAGCAAGATATGCGGTTTGACGTTCCGACGTTCGGTTTGTTGACGTTGCAAACGATGTACGAATCCGGTGCGAGAGCGTTGGCGATTGAGGCGGACAGGACGATTTTTATTGACCGGCAGGATGTCGTGGATTTTGCGAACCTGCACAACATTGTGATTGTGTCGATTCACGAGGAGGATTGTGAGCGGGAGAAGTCGCCGTTTGCGGAGTTTCCGTCCTGACCCCGAATTCTTGTATGCCGCAAGGTACTCCCCAAAACCTATTTTTTACTCAAAAAAATAAAAAAGGAGGATTTTTCTTCATTTTTCTTTTTTTTAAGGAGTTTTTAGAAACTCCCTGTATTACAATGTCTCGTCTAATCCCAGCGTTGTCTGAAGTTGCCGGAATTGCCGCTCATAATCGTTTCGGGTTGTGTGAATGTGTTCCGCTTCCGTCAGAAATTGGAGCGTTTCGTCTTTCTGAATACCGTGCCGTTGCAGAATCTTTTCAAACACGTTCAAGTTTTCGGCATAGATGATAAGAAGTTTGTGTTCGTCAAACTGAACTTCCGCAGCCGTTGCCGGATTCAGAACGGCAACACCGGTGCAGCCGTCATTAAGAATCATTTCTTCGCATTCATAGAGAAAACTTTTGAGAATCGGTAAGTCAATCTGTTCCCGGTACAAATCGGTATGTCTGCCGTTGTTCCGGCGGTGCGATGTTTCCAAAACGGCATCGACAGTACTGCCGAGCGGGTCAAGCAGGTCAATAAAGGTATCGAACAGGTCTTCGGCGGAAACAGAAGCGATGAGTACCGGTACCGGATTCTGCATTCCTTCACCGGTATAGTGTTCTGTACGGTATCCCTGCCGCGGGATAATGTTCAAATCAAATGATGGTCGCACAGCATTACTCAATGTAAAATTGCCGTACTTTGCAACGGTTAAATGCGATTCGAGTTCCAATTTCGGAATTCGGTCGAATTCGTTTGAAAAAAACGTGTTATCCCGAAGGACATTGCGGTAAAAATGTTTAAGCGAACCCATTGGAATAGCGGGTAGTGGATAAAGGATGTCGGCTGCGAGCAGTAAATGCAGTGAACGTAAATGAAGAACCTCTCGCCTCTGACATAAATTTAGGTTATGTTTTGTTAGTGTATGCTTTGGAACATACTAGAATTTGTCAAAACCGCATACAGAACCGCCGTCAAGATTTTGCCGATTGATATAATCGGCAAAATTAGAATTAGAACACCCGTATTATTGATGCTTTGGCTAAACGCCGCCTAATCAACCAAATCGCCGATGAGCATCAGTTGACCGAACCAAACGTTCGTTCCCTGATATTTCGGTTCTTTCAATTCTTTGTCCGGGTCTTTCAACCGGAACGCCACCGATTGCCGGCTCGGCTGGTCGGGGTGAATTTCAACCGAGACCGTATGTACGACATTCGGGTCAAGTCCGTCGGCAATCCAAAGTGTTGCCAACCGGTGATAAGTACAGTACGAGTCGAACCGCGGCACCGGCTTCGCATCGGTCTTGCCGTCAATCGTAATAATCACTTGTCCGCCGTCCGGTCCGAGTAAATCATACACTTTTGCCTGCGAACCTTTGAACTTGAACGTCAATTTACTGCCCGTGCCGGATGTCCAAATCTGTCCGAGCCGGCTGCCGAATGCCAGTTGTAAACTATTCTTGCCGTCCAATTTCTTCCATTCCCCTTGCAGCATTGATTCGGTAATCGGAACAAGTTTTGCTGCTTCCCAGTTGCCGTCAATGAACACCTTGTCCAACTTCGGTTTGTGATGTATCGGTTTAGAATTCTTCATTGCCTCAATGCTGTCGGCAACCGTTTGCAGATAAATTTCGTGACCGGCATCAAGCGGATGAACACTGTCGTTTGAGAACAAAATCACGCCGTCAAGTGCTTTTTCACCGGCGAAAAGCAGTTTGCCGGACTTTTCCAATGCCAGAACCGGCACCGCAAAATTGATAGACGGTATGCCGTAGTCGTCCGCCAGTTGTTCCATTGCCGACATTGACCGGCAGCAAATTCCTTTCCGCGGGTCAGCAGCCAAAGCCTCTGAAATTGTGTAAGTGAAAATAATGTCGGTCTTCGGATTGTCTTTCCACGTTTGCCGAACGATGCCTTCCATTGCTTTCCAGATGTTTTCCGGCGGTGCGCCGCCGTCGTTGACGGCAAATTCAACGAACAGCAAATCGGGCTTGTACTGCAAAACGTCGTTATGCAAACGGAATACACCCAAGTCGCTGCCGGTGCCGCCAATGGCGGCGTGAATCTCTTCGATTTTCGCTTTTGGAAAATTCTTTTTGAACCAGTCCATCGTTTTCGGTCGCCAGCCGTCGGCAGCGGTGATGGAACCGCCGAGATACGCAATTTTGACGGTTTCACCGGCATCGAGTTTCGCCAGAACGTTACCGATGCCGTCCCGCGGACGCAGTTGCTCCATCGGTACCGCTTTGTATTCGGGGACAGCGGCGCAGCAAAATGCCGCAGCAAAGATAAATAACACAAACAGGAAGAGTGAACGGTGTTTCATCTCTACAAAGGGTGCGATGTTTTATGTTCGGCGTTTATTGCCGTACCAAACGATTTGCATCCGCGGGCAATAACGGTACCCGTGTTCTTCGCAAAACGGGATAATCCAATCGGATTTCCGGTGCATCGTTTCCGTGTCAACCGCCTGCGGCATTATCAAAACCCGGTCGGCACGAACTCCTTGCAGTTGCGTCAGATATTCGGCAATTTCCGGCAAATCATCCGGGGTATCCGCGACGAATTTCAGTTGATATTCATACCGCAAAATTAACTGCTGCACAATATCCGGGCGGGAATACTCCTGTAACGATGCGTTCGGCGGCAATGCGTTTCGCAGTTTCGGACTTATCGACATTAAATCACAAATCACCGGTCGGTCGATAATGCCGGACGTTTCAATCGTTATCACATTGTCAAAGTCCTTCAACAATTTCGTTAGTTCAACGATTTCCGGCGAGAGCATCGGTTCGCCGCCGGTGAGGACGACGTGCGGCAGTTCCAGCAGCAGGACACGTCCGGCAAGTTCATCGGGAGAAAGGTCGGCACCAATACTGCTGTTTTCCGGGTCAAATGAATCAGACCGCGCGTAGGGCGTATCACAGTAGCGGCAGCGCAGCGGACAGCCGAGCATTCGGACGAAAACACTGTATTTTCCCGTCCAAAGTCCTTCGCCTTGTTTGGATTGATATATTTCGAGGACCTGCATTACGGCACCGCAAAGGATATTGTTCTTTAATAACCCGGTAATCACCGTGATTATCCATAAACAGCGGACGATTATCAATTAGCCCCCCGCCGGCATTACTAAATAATGCCGAGTTTTTTCTGCATTTCTTCCAGCGGTACCTGTTTTGTTTCCGGCATCAGGAAAACGACCCATAAGAGTTGTCCGAACATCATACCCGCGAACACCAAAAAAATATTTGCCGGTCCGAGCAACGCCAACAGCGGCGGAAACAGTTGCGTAATGAGTGCCGCTAAAATCCAGTGAACAAAGGAACCGAGTGCCTGTCCCTGCGCCCGAACGGTGTTCGGAAAAATTTCGCCGATAAAAACCCAAATACACGCCCCTTGTCCGAAGGCGTGCGACGCAATGAACAGCATCAAGCCGCCGAGAACAATGATAATACCCGCCAGCGGAACGGTATCTTTTGTTCCGGCACTGTCTTCGCCCCGGACATCGGCAAGATGTTCGGCTGCCGACCGAACGGCTTCTTCGGCTTCTGTCTGAATCCTGTTGGCTGCGGCGAGGGCTTGTTCCCGAAATATTTTTTCTTCTTCTGTTTTTGCCGCTTCGAATTCTGCATCTGCGGTTTCAACGTTTGCTTTTGCAGCAGCGAGATTGACGTTTTGAATCGACCTATTGAATTCCGGTTCATATACAATGAACGCCCCGGCAACAACACATAAACTGGAAATATAACCGAGCGAGCCGGCAAGCATCAGCGTTTTGCGCCCGAATTTGTCGATAAGCGGCAGCGCAGCCATTGTGAATACCAGATTCGTAAAACCGATAATCACGGGAAAAAACATCGACAGGTCTTTGCTTGCCCCGGCAATGGTAAAAACCTTCGGGGCGTAATACAGAATCGCATTGATACCGGACAGTTGATTGAACGCCGCCATACAGATTGCCAGCATTATCGGAAACCGCAGTTTGTAAGTGAACAGCGATTCTTTGCCGTTTCGTTTTTCTTCTTCGATTGCGTTCTGAATAACTTGAACTTCTTCATCGGCGGTTCGTTCTTTATTCGTTCGGAGGGCTTCGATAATTTTCTTTGCCTTTTCCGTTTCACCTTTGCTGATAAGCCATCGGGGACTTTCCGGTACGATAAACAGGAAAAAGAAAAACGCCGCGGCGGGAACGGCTTCAACGGCGAACATCCACCGCCACGCGGTATCGC
Organism: Planctomycetaceae bacterium; assembly: GCA_031261125.1. GTDB lineage: Bacteria > Planctomycetota > Planctomycetia > Pirellulales > Thermoguttaceae > WRKP01. The sequence continues at coordinate 12,335 of JAISJZ010000330.1, forward strand.
CAATGTTCATAGCGGCAATAACGTAGTTGGAAAAGAATGCCAAGAGGATACCGAATACGATATTGAATTGGGTTAAAGCAACGAGGAAGCCGCGGCGTTTTGCCGGTGATATTTCGGCAGTGTAAAGCGGCGAAACGACGGACGAGGCACCGACCGCGATGCCGCCGATAAATCTTGCCCAGAGGAAGAGATGCCAATCGGCGGCGGTGAGCGTTCCGAAGTTCCACGGACAAGCACTGGCAACGGCGGAAACGAAGTAGAACACTGCCATTATGATAAGCGTCGGTTTTCTGCCGATAATGTTGGACGGAATCTGTGCGGTGGCGGCACCAAGAATTGTGCCGAACAGGGCGGCGGCAACGGTGAAGCCGAGGTACCAATCGCCGAGAAGAAATTCGGTTTTCAGGGAATCAATGGTACCGGAGATGACGGCGGTATCGAAGCCGAAGAGCAATCCGCCGATAGCGGCGATTAACGCACTGCGGAGAACAAGAGATGACGGTTTCATTGGCGTTTTGAAGATAAAATTATGCCCGGTGTTCGCGAGGTCACGGGGGCAGGTTTAAGCCCGCTCCGCTTCGTCCTTGCTAACCGCCGAACGATTTATCCTTGCCCTTAACATCTTGACCGGCATTATATCAAATCTGCATTATATCAAATTTCCGGCGGCGGAACAAGTCCCGCTTCTTTACCGTTTATTTCTTGCGGTGTATTCGATGCAGGCAATGAGCAGTATCACAAGAACAGTTTGTCCGAAGACCAGTGTCGCACCAGCGAAGTCCGTTCGGTATAATAACAACGCACCGCAGCAAGTTACCGCTGTCGTTAAATAAACAAGTAAAACCGCATTCGTCTTAGAAAAACCCATATTGACAAGACGATGCGAAAAATGATTCTTATCGCCGGTGAACGGACTTTTGCCGTTGAGCAAACGGATACAAACGACACTGACCGTATCATATACCGGTACCGCTAATATCAACAACGGAACATAGAGCGTCTGCGGTGTTGTTTCACCGGAAAACGTTGCCGATAACGTCGAAGTTGCCAACAGAAAACCGATGAAGTACGCCCCGCCGTCGCCCATAAACATCGACGCTCGAAACGGATTATTGTACATCAGAAAACCGCTGATACTGCCGAGCAGCACAAACAGCAGACCGGCAATGAAAAACTGCGGCTGCCCCGAAGCCGGATTCGGCGCAAGGAACATTACAACGGTTAAAAACGCTGTACAAACCGCTGCCGTTCCCGCTGATAATCCGTTCATATTGTCAAGCATATTGAATGAATTCACCAAACCGGTAATCCAAAGTACGCTCAAAATACCGGTCAAAACCGGAACGTCCGCAAACAGCGTCAGTTTCCAGCCGCAGCAAACGGCAGCAGTTGCAACAAGGAATTGAACAGCAAGCCGGATTTTCCAGTTTAGATTGAACCGGTCGTCAAGCGTTCCGAGAATTAACAGAACGGAACCGAGACCGAGCAGTGTCCAAAGTTGTCCGCTGCGGTACCAGATTCCGCTCAAATGAACGGACAGAGCGTCAGGAATCACGGAACGGAATAAGCCGAATTGCAGAATGAGGAACAGGAAGAGTTGAGCAGCGGCGAAGAAACCGAGAACACCGAAGGCAACACCGAGTCCGCCGCCGGTCGGAAACGGTGTTGAGTGGATTTTCCGTTCGCCGGGATTATCGACTAATCCGATTTTCGGCGCACAATGCCGGACAGCAAAACAACCGGCACTGCTCAATAAAAATGCAGCCAGAAAGGCAAACGGAAAAACATAAAGCATAAGGAAATCTACTCCGCGAATGCCATTTCTGCGTACCGCGGTTTAAGCAATCCGCCGACTTTACGGCTGTCGAACGCTTCCATATCCAGCGCATCAGACAGGTCGAGGATGTCGTCCCAATCTGCCTCGTTGTTGAACGTAAAACGAAGTTGTTCCTGCTGGTCTAATTCTGCCGGTGCCGAAAGTAATTTCACCTTGTACCGGTTCCGATTGTCCAAATAGTAGGTGCCGGGCAGTTGCCGATAAATCGGGTCGGTCACTCTGCCGGCGATTTTCCGCAGCGAATCCCGCTGATACCATTCCGGGAACAAGCCGTAAGGCCGTCCGACGGAGAAAATCTCATTTGTGAACCGATAGGCAGCGTAATGGCAGTCCGGTACTTTTTCTGCGGATAATATGAGTTGGTCGATGAGCGTCGGGTCGAGAAACGGATAATCAGCACCGATGAAGACGCACGCATCCGCAGAAAAATGTTCAAACGTTTGCTGCAAAAGCGACAACGTGTCTTTTGCCGGTGGTGCGAAAACAGGGACATCAAACGGAGCGAGCCGGCGCACCTGTTCCCCGGCTGCCCCTTCATCCGCTAAAACGATGACTCCGCTTAACAGTTCGCAGTCCGTCATTTGACGAACCACCCATTCCAAGACGGACATTCCGTTGAGCCGCCGAGCCAGATGACCGCACTGCTTTTCCGTCAGCAGCGCACCTTTGACGATTCCTAGTGTTTTCAGCATTACGCAGTCCTTTCGCCGTGGGGGATGTATTTGCGCACAAAAATTCTTAACAGCAAGTACCTCCGGCGCAAACCCGTTCCCCTATTATACAAGGTATTACATTAAAATCAAACAACTTGTCCAATTTTTTTGAAAAATTTTTTATACATATTGTATTACATATTGTATTTTCCTTTCACAGTTGCTATAATGCCGCT
>JAISJZ010000332.1 GCA_031261125.1 Planctomycetaceae bacterium
GTTGAATGTTTCCGGTTGTACGGGATTGACTTCTCTTGATTGCTACGATAATGCCATTACGTCGCTGAACACCGCGGGCTGAACCAAGTTGGAAACACTCAACTGTTACAATAACCAACTGGCGACGCTTGATATTTCAACAAGCACCGCTCTGAAAACACTCAATTGTCAATCCAACAATCTGGCAATAGTGTATGTGCCGCCGGGATTCAAAGTTTCCGGTACATACACCACCGACCCAGGTGTAATACTGACGGAAGTTGATACGGCCGTTCCCGGTATTCCGCAGGTAACGGCAACGCAGCCGACAGCGGACAGCGTGAAATTGAGTTGGGACAAAGTTGCCGGCGCAACGTCTTACTCCGTTTATCGCAGTGCCGACGACGGAAAAACGTATCTGGCAGTTGCTTCCAATGTTGCGGAGATAACTTGGACAGATACGAATGTTCCGAACGGTCAGTACGTTTACGCCGTCCGTGCTTATACCGGTACGGTGAAAGGCGATGCCGGCACGGTGAATGTGAAGGTTGCGTCAACAACGGTGAAACTGGCAAAGCCGACCGGTTTAACCGCAGCGGAAACCGGAAACGGGGCAAAATTGACGTGGGATGCTGTTGACGGTGCTGCCGCTTATTACATTTACCGCTCTGCCGACAACGGCAAGACCTACATACTGGTTTCCACCCGCTTGGCGAAAAACTTTAACGGTAAGACACCGTATTTTGACGATGTTGTCGGAAAGGGTTCGTACACTTACGCTATCCGGGCTTATGATGCTAAACTTGCCAATGCGACCCGCTCTGATGCCGCTGCGGTAACGGTAGCGGTTACGTCGGCGAAACTGGCAAAGCCGACCAATTTAGCCGCAACAGCAACCGGAAACGGGGCGAAATTAACGTGGGATGCCGTTGACGGTGCCGCCGCTTATTATATCTACCGCTCCGCCGACAACGGCAAAACCTTCATACTGGTTTCCACCCGTTTGGCAAAAAACTTTAACGGCAAGAAACCGTATTTTGACGATGTTGTCGGAAGCGGTTCGTACATTTACGCTATCCGGGCGTATGATTCTTCGCTTTCCAAGAACACCCGCTCTGACGAGGTAACGACAGCGGTAACGGTTTAATTTCAACGAGCGGGATTGAATGAATCCCGCCGTTTCCGGTTGACAAAAACAGCGGTTTGCGGGAGAATGCTGCCTATACACCACAAGTACAGTGAACTGTAATTTTGTCTTCCGATGTCTGACGACAATTTTTCGATTGACCAATTTGCCGAACCGGTACCCGTTGCCGGTGTTGTGCCGTTTTGGGCAAAATTCCTGATATGGCTGTTCCGTTGTGTGATACTCCTTTTACTGTTGCTGACGTTTCGGCAGCCCGATTGGCTTGCGCTGCTCTTTATTTTCGCCGTTCCCTTCGTTGTCTGTGAAATTGTTCTGCTCATTGCGCTTTTTCGGCGGCGTTGGATTTTACCGGCAGATAACGGTTTCATTTATTCCTCCCGGTTCGGCAGCGAAATGGTTGAACAGGACAGCATCGACGGCTACTCGATTCAAATCAAAGAACTGCCGCGGGAAATTCACTTTTTCGGCAAACAGCATACGAAAATCCGCCGCTGTTTCACTCTTTGGATTACCGGTCGGCACAAACCGCTCGTTCTCAAATACACCAGCAGAAGCGACAAGCCCGACCCGCTGTTCGGTTTCATTATGCAGACGAGCAACGCCCTGAACCGGCGGTTTGAATTACAAATTGAAAACGGCGAAACGGTTGAAGGCAAAAATTGGTCGCTTGAAGGAAACGTTCTGCATTATGAAACGAAAACGGAAACGGACAGCATCACGTTGGCGGACATCGGCAGCGTTGAAGTGCTGGGAAACACGCTGCAAATTTGGCAGCGAGGAAGTCAGGAAGCGTGCTTATCTATTCCGGTCGATACCAAGAATGTATTTTGGCTCACCGGTTATCTGAATAAGAACATTGAACCGGACGATGTTCCCTCCGAAGGTTTGGGCAAATTTTTGTTCGGGAAAAAACGCACGTCCGGCTGGATTCATTTTATTACCGGTACGGTACTCATCGCCGGTATGATTGCGGTGCCGCTGCTTGTGCCGGTGCAAAATCCCGATGATAACCTGTTTGTTATTATCGGTGAGATTATCGCGGGACTTATCGTGATTGCCTTGCCGTTTATGTGGCTGAATTGCCGCGGACTGCGGTTTTACGAGTACGGCTTGACGGTCAGTTATCCGCGTTGGTCAAGGGAAATTCCGTTTGAAGACATCGAAACGTTTCAATGGTACCGTACCGACCAGTACGTCAACGGCGGCTACGCCGGAACGATTTTTACGTTTCTATTGTTTCTTGTACCGGAAGCGGGCTTGAAGAAGTTGATTTTAACGTACAACAATCAAAAAGGCGAGGAAGGCGGGTACGAAACGTTCCGGCAGAAGTTAACGGAGTACCTTGCCGAGCGGATGCAGGACGAGTTGTCGGTGAAGAACCGCGTTAACTGGATTGACAGTAAGGGCAGTTGCATTTATCTGACGGACGCGGCAGTCGTGTTTGAGAAGAGCAAACGCGGTACTGTTATTGAAACAACGGTGCTGCCGTACAATCAGATTGCAGCGGCGGGAATGACAACGGCAAAGGAACCGATATTCGGTATTGTTCACAAAGACGGTGAACAAGGTTTACAGTTCAGTACCGGCAACGTCAATTTTTTTCCGTGTTTACTGTTGTTTGAGAGAGTGATGCGGAAAGAAATGTTCTGGATGTCCGCCGTTGACAGCAGCATAAAAATTGAAGAAGAATAAGCAGAATTTGCGGCATCAGATGTTCTGCACCAGCACTGCCGAAGCCCGGTTTTGCCAGACCGCTGTTTTAATGAACGAATCACCGGCAAGCCCTGTTTCGCCGAACTTGACAATGTTGAGCGGACAATCGCCGCCGGTCTCAAATCCCAGCGTCGGAAACAGCGTTCCATACTGCAACGCTAATACGCTTGCAATGAATTCCACCGCTCCGCCGCCGGCACCCAAGTTACCGAAAAATCCTTTCAGCCCGGCAACCGGTACCGGTTCTTTCCGTCCGCCGAAGACGTGATGAATAGAAGCCGCCTCCTGTAAATCATCGTCCCAAGTACCGAGACCGTTAGCGTTAATATGACCGATTTTATCAGGAGACATTTGCGAACGGCGTAAAACATCTTTTAAGACATTCTCGGTGCAGGAACCCTCACCGCCGTACCGGTATGAGCCGCAAAGCACTTCGCCGAAGATGACGGCTCCGCGTTTTTCGGCGTGCTTCAGTTCTTCCAGCACGATTGCCCCAGCCCCTTCGCCGAGAACCGTTCCGTCCCGCCGTTCGTCGAACGGTCGGCAAGCGGTGTCTGATACCATTCCTTTCTTCGGCGGCAGGATGGAATGAAGCAGTTTGAACGGCAGCAGGCGGCTGCCTGTGGTGCCGACGAGCATCACATCGGCGCGACCGGCGGCGATAATTTCTTTTGATTCGCCAAGGCACGCCCCGATGGTTGCCTCCCGCATTGTCAGCGAATTGCTTGGTCCTTGAAAATCGTTCAGAATAGCAATATGACTGGCAGGCATATTCGGCAGATATTTCAGTTGCCAAAGCGGCGGCATTTTCGGCAGTCCGTCTTCTGCCCAGCGGGAAAAATCAAAGAGCGTTTTACCGGATTCGCTGCGGAGGCAGTTTCGGATACCATCAGCAACTTCTTCAACGGAGGTAACGATATAATCCGAACCGAAGGAGATACCGACACGTTCCGGCGGAAGTTGTCCGAAACTAATTTCAGCGTGATTCAGGGCGCGGCAACTGGCGGCAACTGCCATTTGAATTTCCCGCGACATTACTTTGAGACCTTTTTTGATTGCTTTCCTTTGGGCGGTATCCTGCGTATCGAAATCTTCAATCGTTCCGAGAAACCGCGCCGGAGCAGCAACGGCAATCGGGCAGGGAACGCCGCTGTCCTGCGCCTGCGGACGCACTGCACCTTGCCCGGTGATGAGGGAATTCCAGAATTCTCCCAAATCTGCCGGAAGGGGACTGACTTGTCCCATTCCTGTAATGACGACCCGCCGTTGATTCATAAATTAACCCATTCAGCCCTAAATTATTCTGGACTGTTCTAAAAACTCTTTTTCCCGTAAAAAAAGAAAAACCTCCCCCGTACAATATAACATAAAAAACGGTATTGAAAATGCCGGAGTTGTGCAGTATAATAAACCGTTAAATGAAACTCGGCACGATACAGTCCAATCCGAGGCGGCGCAAACTCATTCCGCACAGTACCGGAACACAAGCGTCGCCGAAACGGTGGGTCGATGGCTTTCTGCATTACATCGCCGGAGAAGCGCAACTGGCAAATAATACCATTGACGCTTACCGCCGCGACATTGTCCGCTTTTACGAGTGGCTCGGCGGGCGTTCCGTCGAAGGTCTTGATATTCACCAACTTGCCGATTATGCCGATTGGCTGCACCAAAAGCAGTTCGCACCGGCAACATTGGCGAGACATATCGTTTCGCTCCGTGTCTTTCTCCGCTATCTGCAACTCGAAGGCATACTGAAAAAGAACCCGGCAGAACTTCTCGGCAGTCCGAAACTCTGGGAACGGATGCCGCAAGTCCTCTCGCCGGGACAAGTTGACGAACTTCTCGTTGCCCCGCAGCCGGAAATTGACAAACTTTTCCTGCGGGACAGGGCGATACTCGAATTTTTTTATGCCACCGGTTGCCGGGTGTCGGAAATTGTCAATCTGAAATTGGAAGACATTCACCTCGACGAACATTACGCTTTGTGTACCGGCAAAGGCAACAAACAGCGGCTCGTTCCGCTCGGCAAACAGGCGATAAACGCTTTTCGGTTCTGGCTGTCCGAAGAACGCCCGCAAACAATTAACCGGGCAACGGTACCGCCGCCGGTAAACTGGGCGTTTCTTTCCTACCGCGGCTACAAAATCCGGCGGGAAGCGATGTGGGAGTTAATCAAAAAGTACGCTGTCCGTGCGGGTGTGCCGTCGGACATCAGTCCGCATACGATGCGGCACAGTTTCGCCACGCACCTTCTTGGCGGCGGGGCTGACCTGCGGCAAGTCCAAGAAATGCTCGGACACGCCAGTATTGCTACGACGCAGATTTATACCCACGTCGATATGACAAAACTTAAGGCGGTACATCAAAAGTTTCATCCGCGCGGTTAACGGCACGGAAATTGCGTATAATCCTATTTATTCCCTTCCGTGAAATATAACCGTGATATTTAGTCGTTCAATGCGGTCTTTGTTTTTCATACTGTTTTTGTTTCCTTTGTGTGCTGTTTGTGCTTCGGATTATGCCGACCCGAAAAGTTGTGCCGAATGTCATCAGAGTGCCTGTAAGGATTGGCAGTCCAGCGACCATTCCCGGTCAATGCAGCACGCAACGGACGAAACTGTTCTCGGCGATTTTTTGGATAGGACGTTTCTGCACATTGGTTTCGATGACCTCGCGGCGTTTCCCGATGCCGCCGTTACAACACTGCTGGACAACATCAATCGGCAAGCGGCGGGGCTGAATTATGCGGAGGGAACAATTTACAACACGAAGGGACGTAAGTTTTTGCCGCCGCTTGAACCATCCTTCGATGACTTTGCTCTTGCCTGTTTTGATACGCTGCCGAACGTCAAAGAGAAACTGCTCCGGTTAATGACCGAAGGACAAAAAAAGGACTTTAATGATGAAACGGCATACCGCCTTTCGTTGAAAGTGAACCGTCCTACGGATGTTACCGCCGCCCAGGCACGGATTGTTCATAAAATTCATCAACTTATCGAAGAGAAAAAAATTGCCGCTGCTGATGTGCCGGCAAAATGCGAAAAGTACCGAATGTTCCGGCAAGATAAAAAATTCCTTGTTGAGGCGGAAGGAAAAACGTTTGAAGTTAAATACACACTTGGCTTTCGCCCATTGCAGCAGTACCTCGTAGAAACAGACAACGGCAAAATTCAATGTCTGCCCGTCTCGTGGGATACGGTTCACAAACGCTGGTATCACCTGTATCCGAAAGAACAAATCCTGCCGAACGACCCGCTGCATTGGACGAAACCGCTGCAAAACTGGAACTATATGTGTGCGGATTGCCATACAACAAACTTCCAAAAGAATTTTGATGCCGAAAAATTAACGTATCAGTCAACATTCAGCGAAATCAACGCCGGCTGCCAATCCTGCCACGGACCTTGCGGCAAACACGTTCAAACCGCAAAAGCAAAGAACTTCACGAAACGATGGGGCGAGAACGTCCCGCTGGACGTTTTTCAACTTTCAACGTCTGAACAAGAACAAACGCTGAATAGTTGTGCGTTTTGTCATACCCGGCGGCGGCTTTTGAAAACCGGAGCGAAACCGCCGGAGGAAAAATGCTTGAATTATTTCGTCCCGGAAATGCTTGACCGGGCAATTTATTATCCCGACGGGCAACTGCTCGAAGAGGCATTTGAAACGGGTTCGTTCTTGCAGTCGAAAATGTACTCCCGCGGCGTGTCTTGCACAAATTGTCATAATCCGCATACGGCGGCATTGAAGTTTGAAGGCAACCGGCTGTGTACGCAGTGCCACGCAACGGCAATTTACGATACGCCCCGGCATCATTTTCACAAGGATACATCGAAGCCCGGTGCGCAATGCGTCGAATGTCATTTTCCGCAATCGGTGTATATGGTGAACGACCCGCGGCGCGACCACAGCATCCGCAAGCCGAGTCCCGACTTGACGGCAAAAGCAGGAGTGCCGAACGCTTGTACGCTTTGTCATCACGACCGGCAAAAGGGCGAAACATTGGATTGGGCGGGAGCATTGGTAGAACAATGGTATGCCGAAAAACGTAAATCGCAGGTCGGCTATTCCAAATTGTATGCCGTTGATAAACATTACTCTTTGGCACTTCAATTCGGACGCAGCGGCGACCGCAATGCGATACCGGACTTGCTCGACATCATCAGGAACAAGAGCGACATCAACCACCGCGACGTTGTTCGGGCATCGGCGTTGATATTGCTCGGTCAACTTGCCGATGAAAAAGAACTGCCGCTGTTCACGGAATTACTCAACGACCGAAGCGGACTGGTGCAACTTGCCGCCGTCGAAGCGTTTTCGCGGCAGAGCATTGAGAACCGGTTGAAAGTTTTGCCTCCGAAGTTGAACGACCCGGTACTTGCCGTCCGTATTGAAGCGGCAAGAGTGTTAGCCGAAGGTTCTGAACAGTTGAACGAAAAGGACACAGAGCAGTTTGAAAAATCCGGCAAAGAATTCATTACGGCGCAAAACGCGGTGAACGACCAAGCGGCATCGTATTTGAATTCGGCGGTATTTGAGTACGACCGGTACGCACCGAAGCGGCAGCAGGTTGAACGCTGGTTTGAAGCAACGGTACAGGAATCGCAGCAGGAACGCAATGAACAGGCGGCAGCGGAAGCATTGAAAGTCCGCAAAGAGTATATCGAAAAGTTGACGGACGAATCACTGCAACTGTATCAGAAAGCATTGAAAGTCGATACGGAATTTATACCGGCGAGAATCAATTTGGCAATGCTGTACAACGAACGCGGTAACCCGGCGGAAGCGGAAAAGCAGTTTCGGGAAGTCCTTCGGATTGACCCGAAACAGGGCGATGCCGCCTATTCACTGGGACTGTTGTTGTCAGAACTAGGGCGGACAGACGAATCGCTGGCAATGTTGAAAACGGCGGCGGAACTTTTGCCGAACAATCCGCGGGTACGGTACAATCTTGCGCTGCTGTTGATGCAGTCGGAAAAACGGACGGAAGCGAGGACGGAATTGAATAAGGCGTTGGCGGTTGAACCGGCGAATGTTTCGTTTTTGTATGCGTTGACGGTGCTGAACATACAGGAACGCCGCCGGAACGATGCGCTGGAATCAGTTGAAAGGTTAATCAAGTTGGAACCGGAGCGGAAGGAATGGCAGCAACTCCGCACAACGGCGTTGGAACTGCCGGTAACGCCGGCGGTACAGCGGAAAACACCGCAGCGGGAAACGGTGTTTCCCGCTCGTTAAGAATCATTATTCTAAAACCGTTTTAGAAACGATTACGTTTTGACTGTTCAACTTTTCACCGCGGCGGAAACCGACCGGAATACTGCGGTCAATCAAGTAAAACGCCCGGTTACGCTGCACGGCACTCGTACCGTCCGTGCCTCGCTCTGCTCCGAGTACATACCGTTTTCCCTCTTTGTCCGGCGGATAAATTGCCTGCTGCTGCGGCGTGGGCGACGCGATTTCCTCCGCTTTGAAATACCCGATGGTAACCCAAACGGCAAAAACATTAGACCGCGTTGTCGTTAAATCGCCCAGTTGCAAAACATTTTGCAGGGACGCGAACATATTGTCCTTATCATTGCCGGCGGGTTTAATGAACGGAACGGTCGTTGTGCCGTCCGCTTTTGAACCGAACAAACCGGTGTCAGTTCCTTGCCGAACCAGTGCATCTGCCGGTACCAGATTAGCCGCCCCCGACGAGCGGAACGGTGATGCAAACTCCGACGGCATATCCGTATCCGCAAGTCCGGCGGCGTTCTCCCGCTTCTTGCGTAACTCTTCATACGTCGGAAAATTAGTAGGTATCGTTCCTTGCAATGCTGCCCACGCTGCCGCCGTTGCTGTATTCAAGTTGATTTTTCCCGGCTCTTGCAGCGCATAATACGGTTGGAGCAAATTACCGCTTGTGTCTTTTGTCCATTTCACAGAACCGGCAAATTTCGACGGAACCCGGATGTACTCGAATAACTCCGCGAGATGCAAACTTGCTGTTGAATTGTTAAAGTAATTGAAGTACATCCCCACGCCGCTTTTCGGGTCGCGGAATTTTGCCTTTTGTCCGCCGAGCGAAGTCGCTTGATTGACCCAATCCGTTTCTTCGCTGTCAACGAATTCGACCCCGAACCGACCAGGTGAACACGTCGGAATCAGCATCAACTCAAACGAATTGTTCAGCGGGGCATCGTACCACGGGAAGTGCATAAACGCCTTCTCATCCGGTATCCCCTTGTAAATTGCGGCATTTAACTCTGCCGGAACGGTCGCTGTTGCCGTTAAGCCCTCATTCAGATAACCCAATGTTATTTTATTAAACTCGTTGTCCGCCGCACTTGTTAATGCTGTGCCGAATTGGTCTTTCAAACCGGCATAATCATCAGGAGAATCTTTA
>JAISJZ010000335.1 GCA_031261125.1 Planctomycetaceae bacterium
GATGATTCCCGTGCCGGATGCCGCGGAACGGTTAGAAGCCGAATCCGTGCTGTTGGGATTGCAGGAGGAACTGATTGACACGGCGGCGAGGCGACAATTATTGCGGCAAAAACTCAAAAAAGCGGAGGAACAAAAGGACGAAAAACTGATTCGGGAAACTCGGACGGATTTGTCGAAGTTGAAAGATGCTGCGCGGTTTCGGGTGGAATTGGAACAGTTCAAATTGCGGTTTCATTCAGACGACCCGCTGATACAGCACAGAATAGATAAACTTTTTAATGACACGAAAAAAGCGGCAGAGAAGTTCTGACAACCGTAACGAAAAAGCCGTTCGGTTCGATACCCGAACGGCTTTTTATAGAATCGCCGAAGAACAGCGGAATAATTAAACGAGTTCTTTCTTGGAACCGACGAGGGTGCGGAGGCGTTCCGCCAACAGCGACACATCGAACGGCTTCTTAAACGTTTCGTTAATAATTGACCTGTCAAAACTCATTGTACTGCCGTCGTCGGGCAAAAGGGCAATGAGAATAATTTCAGAAAATTCGCCGCTTCTCCGCAGATTTTGGCAAATTTGCACCGACTCCATCTTGCCGATTGAAAAATCGACGATAATGCAGTCCGGGTGGAAACTCTCGGCTTGAATACCGGCATCAAAGCCGCTTGCGGCAACCGCGACCCGGAACGACTTTTCGACCGGCAGTTCCCGCTTGATGTTTTCAATCAGCACTTGGTCTTGAGCGACAACAAGGATTTTCGCCAGTGTCTCGTTTTCAAGGTCTCCGAGCGGCATCCCGTGTTCTTTCAAGAACTTAATGAGGTACTCGCGGGGAATTCGCCGGTCTTGCGAGCCGGGAATGCGGTACCCTTTAAGCCGTCCTGAATCGAACCACTTACTTACGGTGCGCGGAGCCACTTTACAAATTTTGGCGACCTGACCAGTTGTAAAAACCTTCATTGCAGGTTCTCCGAATAAACTTTTATACTACGGGTATTCCAACGGCTCTCCTTCCGATTGGAACCTAACTGCCCTCGTCTCTTACTGCTCTTGTCCGGTATCCGTACCGCAAAGGAACAGTAAAATCTGGGTCGGGGCTACGACTCGCTTCAAATCAGGGACTCCTTCTGGTGCTTCGGGGCTTCAAAGCGTCCAAACGGTTCCTTCCGCCGCCGCTTTGAAGTGTATCGGCAACATTCCTGTCGAAAAATTAGGAATAATCCGAAAATCCCCGCAGAGGGTACCTCCCCCCCCGCCAGTCATCGAATCCGTTCCTTCCGTTTTTCGGGGAAATGTCTTTCCGGTTCCGTTCGCAATCCTTGTTCACCGAACCGGTCCGCTGACAGTGATATGGTCTCTGGAATGACCTACAGCATCCCTGCCGAACAGTAATAATCCCGTCATTACGAATTATCGGGAGAATTAGTACAAGAACTTTAATAAAGTAAGAAAAAAAACGGCTGCCGCTCATTTCTCTTTCTGCTCTTCCGCAATCTGCATCGTAGCGTTAAATCCGAGCGTAATATCTTCTTCACCGGTTTCGATGTTGACAACGGCGTGCATTTTACCGTCCTTCGGCGCACCGTTACCATCTGCCGGGTTCTTGTACTGTACCGGAATCCGGTACAAAATCCGCGGCGGGTCGCTCTCTTTCGGTGTAAAAAGAATGTCCACCGCCGGATTATCGCACTTTACCCCCTTAATAATAAACGGCTGTGTTCCCCTGACAATCACATTCTTCACCGGCGACGCTTCGCCTTTCTTCAAAAAACCAAAAAATACTGTTTGCGGCGTAACGTTAACGACCGTCCCGGCGGTTCCCTGTACCAAAACAGGAATTTCCCGAAGGTTCCCCTCATCGTTCGTCAACAGAACAACGTAGTCAGAATACTGACCGCGGGGCATTTCGCCGTCCTGCGCGATACGCACTTTCGCCGTTGTCAAACCGGGACGGGACTGAACGTCTTCGACCGCCGCTGAAAGATGTTCGTTGCTGCACTTAAAATCGAGAATTTTCCAATCGGCACGGGAACCGGAATACGCCACATCAACGGTGCGGGACACTTCCGCGCCGATTTCGGCATTTTCAAACCGGACGTTCGGCGGTGTGAGCGTCAAATCGCTGCGGATGTCGCCGCGGACATTCAACTGAATCACGGCGTAATACGGCTTGTCAATCGTTACAGAGAGCGTTGCGTTTTTCGGTCCCGTGAAAAGGTCGGTACGGAATCGGGCAACGATGCGTGTTTCTTCGTAGGTTTGCAGTTCCGCCTTATTGTCTTGTACATAAACGTCGGTACAGGTACAACTTGCGGCAAGACCGGCGATATGAACGGTTTCCTCGAATTTGTTTTTCAGGACGAAGGCGTGTTCTGTCCGTGCGCCGCGGGCAACGGTTTTGAAATCGTGGTCGCGGTCTTTTTTGTCGATGAGATGCTGCGTCCACGGCGGGTCAACCGGTACCGCCGCCGCGGGATAGTAGAGCGGCTGTGCCTGACAAACCAGCGTCAAAGAAAAAACAAAAATAAGAGTAAGCAACTTTTTCATCGTTTTACACTTGAAACATTTTGAATTTACCCTATCATAGCATAAACTTTAAGGAGTGCCGGCTTGACAGGCGGTATTGGTTACAAACACCGTATTGCCGAATAATCCGTTTACGTCGCCGCCTCCGTCGAAATCTGTAAAGGATATAAGAAGGGAAGTCAAACTATTA
>JAISJZ010000342.1 GCA_031261125.1 Planctomycetaceae bacterium
GAACCCGGAAAGGTCCGAAGAAGTCCGTTGCCGGAAAGAAGGGGGTCAAGGACTTGCGGTAATATCACCGTTGCGGTTTAGGCGGACTGTCCGGCTGAACCGTGAATTTCATTTTAACCGGTTTTACACTATCACCATTTCGTATTGAATCAGGGATAACAACGTGGCAAAAGCAGCGGCAAAAGTCAAGAAGAAAATTAAGAGAAGTGTTGCGGCGGGTGTTGCCCATATTAAGGCGACATTCAACAACACAACCGTAACGATTACGGACAATAAGGGCGATACCCTGTGTTGGTCAACGGCGGGAACCTGTAATTTCAAGGGCAGCCGCAAGAGTACGCCGTTTGCCGGTCAGATGGCGGCGCAGCAGGCAGCGGAAAAAGCAATGAAGTTCGGAATGAAGGAAGTCGAAGTCCGCATCAACGGACCGGGCAGCGGTCGGGAAAGTGCTATTACCGCCTTGCAGCAGGCAGGTCTGACAGTGAAGTCCATCGAAGATGTTACGCCGTTGCCGCATAACGGATGCCGTCCGAAGAAACGCCGCCGCGTTTAATACCGGCTGTTCCACGTCATAAAATTTTCAAACGTTTTCCAAGAAGCAGTATATTCAATGGCTCGCAATACAGAATCAGTTTGCCGAAAGTGCCGGCGTGAAGGAATGAAACTTTTCCTCAAAGGCAGCCGATGCGAAGGTGCCGACGGAAAAGGAAAGTCGAAGTGTGCTTTTGACCGGCGTTCCAGCGCACCGGGTATGCACGGCGCACGCCGCGGAAAACTTACCGACTACGGTATTCACCTGCGGGAAAAACAGAAGGTCAAGAATTACTACGGGGTTCTTGAAAAACAGTTCCGCAAGTATTTTGCGATGGCTTCGCGGATGAAAGGCAACACGGGCGATGCCCTGATGGGTCTGCTCGAGCGGCGGCTTGACAATATTGTCTATCGGCTTGGTTTCGGTGCGTCCCGTCCGCAGTCGCGGCAATGGGTGTCTCACGGACACATTTTGGTTAACGGGAAACGGGTTGATGTTCCCAGTTACCTCGTCCGTTCCGGCGACCGTATTTCCGTCCGCAGCCGTCCGAAAAGTACGAAAGCAGTCAAGGAAGTGATTGATATTGGGTTGCGGGACGTTCCTGAATTCCTGTTCCGGGACAACGCCGAACAGCCGAAAGGCATCGTAATGCGGCTTCCGTCAGCCGAGGATGTTTCACTCAAAGTCGATGCGTCGTTAATCGTCGAACTTTGTTCCAAGTAAGGATAATTCATTCAGTATTTTAGTCGGAGGTTTTATGCGAATTCGATGGCGCGGCTTGGAACTCCCCAGCAAAGTGGAATGTGACCGGGAGACGTTGACCGATACCTACGGGAAATTTGTTGCAGAACCGTTTGAGCAGGGGTTCGGACATACCGTCGGGAATAGTTTGCGCCGGGTGCTGTTGTCCAGTTTGGAAGGGAGTGCCATTACCCGTATCAAAATCAAGAATGCCCTGCACGAATTCAAGGCACTTAAAGGTGTCTATGAGGACATTACAGAAATCGTGTTAAACGTGAAATCCTTGGTGGTCAAGTCCTTTGACGACAGACCGAAGGTTCTGCGGATTTCTAAAAACAAAAAAGGGGAAGTTACCAGCAGCGATATTCAGGGCGACCCTTCGGTTCTGATTATCAGCCGAAATCATCACATTGCTACCCTGACGGACGATGTTTCCTTTGAGATGGAAATGGTTGTCGAGAACGGACGGGGATATGTTCCGGTTGCAGAGCAATTCGCCCGCATCCGCGACAGAGGCGATGAAGCCGGTTTTATTCCGTTGGATGCGGCGTTCAGCCCTGTTGTTCGGGTTCAGTACAGCGTCGAAGAAACCCGCGTCGGTCAGAACACGAACTATGACAGGTTGACGCTTCAGATTTGGACAGACGGTTCCATCGGACCGGAAATTGCGCTGGTGGAAGGGGCGAAAATTCTCCGCAAACATCTCAATCCGTTCCTGCAATACGACAAGTTGGAAATGAGCGTCTATGCGAAAGCAAAGGCGTTGGGAACGGTCGGGATTGACCCCGCGCTGGAAGCGAAACTGTCGATGAAATTAGAGGACTTGAAACTTCCGGTTCGGGCAGTGAATTGTCTTCAACAGGAGAAGATTCATTTTGTCCGCGACCTCGTTTCGTTGTCGGAAGAGGCGTTGTTGGATTTCCGCAATTTCGGCGAATCAACATTGACGGAAGTCAAGGAGAAACTTGCGGCGATTGATCTTCACCTTGGGATGCGGATTCCGGCAGCGGGCGGTGTTTCGCAAACGGTTCCTTCGTACTTACAGTAAAACAAATAGCGAACGGATATTTGCCTCCGTTCTGATAGAGACAGAAAGAATTTGGGTACTTATTATGCGGCATTTGAATAAAGGACGGAAACTCGGACGTAATCCGAATCATCAGCGTGCGCTGCTCAAAAATCTGATTATCTCGATTCTGATGACGGAGCGGGATGCAGAAGGCGAAGAGAATGCGCCGAAAACGAAGGGGCGTATCATTACGACGCTGCCGAAAGCGAAGGAAGTCCGTCCGTTGCTGGAAAAGTGCATTACGATAGCAAAGAAGGCACAAAAGCCGATTAAAGAAGCGGAACAGTTTGCAACGCGGGCTGTCCGCGGCACTTCGGAATGGAAGAAGTGGCGGCAAAGCGAACAGTGGAAGGATTGGAACAAAGCGATTGCACCGGCAGTTGCTGCACGCCGCCGTGCGTTGAGCATTATCGGCGACAAGAAGGCGGTTAAGGTTCTTTTTGATGTCGTTGCCCCGCGGTTCGTTGAGCGGAACGGCGGATACACCCGTATTTTGAAACTGTTTAAGCCCCGTCTGGGCGATGCCGGCAAGCAGGCGATTCTCGAATTCGTCGGTCAAAACGACCGCGCAAAAAAACGGGCAGCGCGTCCAAGCGTGGAATAATTGTAGCGTTGAAGTTGAAGCCGGGATTATTGTTCCCGGCTTTTTTCGTATAGTTTTGCGTACTTTAACACCGTTTCAACGCCCTGCCGGAACGAGACGATGAAACCGTTGTAGCCGTACAAAAACGCCCGTTTCAGAATGTAAAATTTCAG
The DNA here is from genome assembly GCA_031261125.1 of Planctomycetaceae bacterium. Taxonomy (GTDB): domain Bacteria; phylum Planctomycetota; class Planctomycetia; order Pirellulales; family Thermoguttaceae; genus WRKP01. The sequence continues at coordinate 3,099 of JAISJZ010000342.1, forward strand.
GAACATTATCGAACCGTGCCAAACCGGACCGAATCCGCTGCACCGTTTTTTTTCACGGAATTGTTCTGCAAACAGTGAACTGTACCACAGAGATTTCTGAAACATTTGTTCAAGGGAATCAAATGAATAATGAGCAAGCGGCTGCTTGATTTTCTGCTGTGAAAAACCGTCCGGTATGATGATACTTTCGTGAACCGCCCTGTTCGACCACGACGTTTTTGTTTTGTTGTACAGCCGCCGCGAATAAGTATCAAACGGCAGCAGGGCTTGATTCCGATAAACCAAACGCAGCAAGATGGAATACACCGTATCCTCTTTGAGCGTTAGGCGGTGCAGCGCGTTCAGAAATTTTCCGGTTACATATTCATCGGAATCAACGTGCAGTACCCAATCGTGTTTTGCTTTGGACGTAAGAAAATTGCGCGTCTCACCGAAGTTGCTGATGCCGTTTTGCTGAAAAACCCGAACATTCGGAAACGCTGCAATAATATCCAACGTTCTGTCTGCCGAACCGGTGTCGAGAATCACAACATCGTCAAACTCATTCAGCAATTCAAGACAGCGTTTAATTTTCGCTTCGCAGTTCTTTGTTAAAATACAAACGGAAATGTTCATTGAGGAAGGAAATGTAAAAGCCGCAAGTTTCACCGCCGAAATAACCGTTTGCGCTGCACCTTTTCCGGTTTCACTTCGGGCTTTTTCTCCATAGTGTATTCCTGATACGCATTTTCAATTTGTTCCTTGCTCACCGCCCCGCCGTGTATCCAAATCCGATACCGCAGTTTTATTTCTTCACCGGGCAGGAACGTTTTGTCTTTCACGCCGGGATAACCGATACACAACGGACCGTAATACCGCGTCAGCCACGTCGGCGGATAATCAGGGTGGTCTTTCGATACAAACAGTGCCGCTCCGCCCGGTTCCTTTCTGCCGCCGAAGTGCGACGTGTAATCCGCCCACGCCAACGGCATTTCCGGTAAGTCCTTTTCTGCAACACCGGACGGTACTGTAATCACATTCACCTCGCTTTTCTTTGCTTCCGCCCGCGGATTTTTCTCCAACTGCTCTTCGGGAATATACGGTTTGAACCGAAGCGTCAGTCCGCCGTAACTTTTACCTTCCGCCCCGCGCAGTGAAACGGGTTTCGCTAACGGCTTCCACGTCAATTCAATGTCAACCGCTCTGCTCTTCAAACCGTCTGCCGCCGTTTCGGTTTTATGGACAATCACTTTGATATGTTCGTCCATCATTTTGGATTTTTCGTCAACGGATTTGTCAGCACCTTCCGTGATGAACCAGCCGTTTTGGACTTCAAACAAAGCGTAATCCTCCGTTGTTTTTCTGTTGAGCCATTTGACGAACCGCTGTTTCAGGGCGGGATATTTCATTCCCTGCCAAAGGTCGTATTCTTTGACAGTACCGTCCTTTTCGTGAATACCGACGTGAGGATACGTCCAGAAAACACCGTGATGGTGATAATGGTCAATCGGGGCGTTGTCGGTCAGAATTTCGCCGTCCAGCCCGTAAAGCGGATGAATGTAGCAGCCGGCAAAGTTGCGTGCGCTCTTTTCCGGTACGAAATCGTGCGGAACAGCATCAAATTGATACGTCAGCACCGGCGTTTCGCCGTCGCGGAGCGTTAGTTTTTTTCCGTCTTGTTCGGCAAACTCAAACCCGTCGGCGTAAATGCCGACGGTACTAAAAGTAAAGAGAATACAAAAAAGAAGTTTTTTCATCGGCATTGGAAAAGACGAAAAGGCACCGTACCCAAACTCATCCATTATTTCGATGCGCTGCCCATCATATCTTTAACTGCGGCGGGTGTCAATGATGCCGCTCCGAATACCGCTGAAATCCCCCTTTACTCCCTCTCTTTACTCCGCAAACAGTGCTGTTGACAAGTACCGTTCGCCGGTGTCCGGCAAAATCGCAACAATCGTTTTGCCCTTGTTCTCCGGCTTTTTTGCCAGTTGCGTTGCCGCCCAAAGTGCCGCACCGGACGAAATGCCGATGAGCAGCCCATCTGTTACCGCGATTTCTTTACCCGCCTTAAACGCGTCTTCGTTTTCGACGGTGATGATTTCGTTGTAAATGGACTGGTTCAGTATCTTCGGTACGAAACCGGCACCGATTCCCTGAATCTTGTGCGCTCCCGGTGTTCCCTTCGACAACACCGGGGAACCGGCAGGTTCGACGGCAACGATGTGAATCTTCGGATTCTTCGATTTCAGGTATTCGCCTGCCCCGGAAATCGTTCCGCCGGTACCGATACCGGAAACGAAAATATCGACCTTGCCGTCCGCGTCTTTCCAGATTTCCGGTCCGGTCGTCTTTTTATGAATCTCCGGGTTGGCAGGGTTTTCAAACTGACTCGGCGAGAAGGCACCCGGCGTGGAAGCGACGATTTCTTCTGCTTTGGCAATCGCCCCTTTCATTCCTTTTGCCCCTTCGGTGAGGACGAGGTCCGCGCCGTACGCTTTGAGCAGGTTGCGGCGTTCGACGCTCATTGTTTCCGGCATCGTCAGAATGACCTTATAGCCGCGGGACGCACCGACGGCTGCTAATCCGATGCCCGTATTACCGCTGGTCGGCTCAACAATCGTTGCGCCGGGTTTCACTTTGCCTGCTTTTTCCGCATCGTCGAGCATCGCTGCGGCGATACGGTCTTTGACGCTTCCGGCAGGATTGAAGTATTCCAACTTGCCGAGAATGACAGCACCCAACTTGTGCTTCTTCGTGTAGTTCGTCAGTTCAAGCAGCGGGGTGTTACCGATTAAATCGGTGATTTTCTTCGCGATTGCCATTGCCGTTTCTCCTGTTTGGCGGGTTAATGAGATTACCTAGAAAACCTAGGCAAATAGTATGTTATACGATTGTATCGGTTTTGTCAATAGAAAAATTGCCGAAAATGGGAAAATTTTTAGAATTTTTTCATAAAAAAACGGCGGGTTGATACCCGCCGCTCGTATTTGCTGTTTCTTACTACTTACGCCGCCGCCTTGCCAGTCCTAAACCGGCAAGACCTAAACCGAAAATCAGCAGCGTTGCAGGTTCCGGCGTGGCGGTGGAACCGCTGACAGTGAATTTGTGCTGATACGCATTGCGACTGATAAAATCGCTGGTCAAGTCGTCGCCGCTCAATTCTGCATTGTACAAATTCAGCGTATAATCGCCGTCTGCAAGTTCGAGTGAAGCCAAATCGAATACGCCGTCCGTCAAGGCGAATAAATCACCCGTTGTACCGCCGTAAGTCAGCGACGCAAGCAGCGAACCGGCAAAACCCAAAGTCCCGTCGGCGTTGACGGTTACGTCCGGTGCCGCAATGCTGTTGTCGTAAAAC
>JAISJZ010000356.1 GCA_031261125.1 Planctomycetaceae bacterium
CAAGGATTAGGGTAAACAAGAAAAATCCCAGAATATCACAAGCCGGTTTCGGAGAAACCGGTTTGTGAAACATTCCCAGAATCAAGACCAGGTAACAAAGTCGGTGTACCACTGTCCGGGATTCCAAGTGAACAAACTCCACGCCGGGTCAGTTACCGGTACGTCCACGCTGACCGTACCAAGGACAAACTCCCTCGTGCCTCTCACCGCTTTAACCGCATACGTCTGGTCGCCGACCGGAGCATACAAATCTGTGTACTTCAAATTCGTTGTCGTTGCAATCTGTGTCCAATTACCCAAAAAATCTTTACGGTAAATGACATAACTTGCGGAACCGGCAACGGCATTCCATTCCAGCACAGCGTTACCGTTCCGCGAATTGATAAACTTGCCCGTTGCGGTAACAACCGGCGTGTCCAGCGGTTCGACCGCCGCCGGTATTGTTGCGGACACCGCCGCGGCAGCCGTTCCGCTGCCGTTTTTCGCTGTCAACGTGAAGGTGTAAGCGGTATTGTCCGTCAAATCCGGCACGGTGTAAGACACGGCATCTGCGGCAAGTTGAACCGTCTTGTCTGCGTAAGTCAAGGTGTATCCGGCCAGATTGCTCTGTGCCGTCCACGTCAGTTTCACGGAACTTGCCGTAATGTCCGCTGCTTTCAGGTTCGCCGGTGCTGTCGGCGGCTGCGGCACCGGCTTCGTGAGCGTTGTCGAAAAACTGTACGTTCCGAGCGACGCATAATCTGTATAAATCACGCCGCCGTTCACGATTTTTCCGGTGCCGTCAACGGAAATGTAATATGTTCCGGCTTCCAATGCTTGACTGAACGTTGCGTTCAGCGTGCCGACGGAATCCGATGTCGCGATGACACTACCGCTTCCATTGTACAGTTTCGCCAGAATGTCGAGGTCCGGTTCAATGTCGCCGGACTTGATCGTCAGATTGAATTGCTGGGCAACGTCCAACGTGAACCGGAAGTAATCGGCATCGGTATTCCGTTCGATGATACCCCACGATTGCAGCGTTGTGCCGGACGTATCAAGGACGGTTGCCGTTGCAATACTATTGCCGTGGTCGTCGGCGCGGTAGGTAATGCCGTTCGCCGCTTTGGTAATAATCGCCAGGTCGTCCTGCGTTTGTGTTGCACCGGCATATTCGCCCTTGCTCCACTGCGTCAGGGCTTGATAATAGCCGGTACCCATCTGGGTACCCCAGCCGTTTGCCCCGTCGTAGTATTCCTTGGTCGTTGTCGTTCCATTGGAATTGGTCGTTTTAATACCGTCGTGTGAAAGACCGAGGGCGTGTCCGGCTTCGTGAGTAATGGCGGCAGCCATATATTTTTCGTTGCCGCTGCCGAGTTGATTCGAGAACACCCAAACCGGCAAATCGGTGTTGCTCGTGAATGAACCGGTGTAGGCAACGCCGCCGGCATTGCCGTACCAATCATTGCTGTTGTCATCAACAATGACGCGGATGCCCCAATCCGTATCGCCGCTGCCGGATTTTTTCAACCGGTCAAGAGACGGTTCCTCGGTGGTTACATCAACATCAAACGGGGCGTAATCCTCGGCAACCCGCTGCCAAATGCCGTAAATGCGCCGCCGTTCCGCATCAGAAAACGTTGTCCGGTCGGAATCCAATGAAAAAGCCGGAGCAACGATGTCTTTACCGCCGTTGTAAGAATTCCACGAAGTACCGCTGACGGTTTGTCCGTTGAAGTCGATGTAAATTGTAAAGTGCGAATCCGCTTTGCTGTGCAGATTAAAAACCTGCGAAGAGTTGTAAACCGGATAGAACGTGTTGACTCCGCCGGCAGATGACACGTTTACAGTTTCTGTTGCTGCCGCTCCTGCGGCAGGTGCCTCAAACGCCGGTAAAGCACATACATCGCCGTACTGGTGTCCGTGGACATCATAATACCCAAGCGGGTTCACCGAGAGCAACTCCCGGTTTTCCAGTATCTCCAAACGCAGTTTGCGTTTGCCGGAAAATGCTGACCTCATATTGAAAAAGTTCTGTGTTGAAAAGACGGCTGAAAAGCCCGGTCAGAACAGAGCCGACATCCGTGTTCACCGCAGAAACGTTCCTGAATGGCAATAAAAATGTGGACTCATCCCTAGCAGGGCGGCGGACTATACCACATTTTTCTGTGAACTCAAATACCATTTTGGGGTTTTTAGGGAATTTTTTTAATTTTTTCCTTTCTTTCGGTTTTTCCGTTAAAATTAGGGATTTTACGGAGTTGCCCTCGGCGTAAAATGGCAGTTGTTCGTGATTTGCCACGAATTTCTGTCCGTTTTTTCCATTTCGACATCAAACTTAACGATTTCCGGTACGGGCTTGTCCATCGAAAAGCCGCCGATACTTCCTTTGGACATCCAATAGAAGACGGCAGTGAACTGTACCTTCGCTGTCGGCGGCGATGTCAGCGGATTGACTTCAAACGTCAAATCCCGGTATTTCGCACTGGAGATTTTTACCAACGCCATATTAACCCGTGCTAACGCGCGGGTCTTGTCGGCTCCCGGCGAGACATAGTTGTCGAGAACGTTATCAACATTGCCGGAAACGATTGCCGCCGCAAGACCGTCCAATGTCCGGTGGAGCGATTTGCCGTCGGTGTCAATACCGTAATAGACGGACAGTCCGACAGCGAGAATAACAACCGGCAGCAGCACCGCGGCGCAGAGCGTCTTTGCCGCCGGTCGGCTTTGGTAAAACAGATAACCGCCCAGACCGGCGAAAAATGCCAAACCGAACCAAATCCAAATACTTTCAAACATTTGTCGAAACGTGCCTTTGTGTTAAAATTCGGGTGAGTCAGCACGCTAGGTATATCACAATTTATTTTTCAAACAAGGGCATTGTTGACGCTGCTCCCGTTTTTGAGTACAATGACGGCATTACTACTCTTTTTCTTTGTCCTCGATGAATCAAGCCATCGGCTTTATCGGCACCGGTCAAATGGCGACCGCCTTGGCAACCGGTTTTCTGAAAACAAACACACTCAAACCGAATCAACTTTTCGGCTATGATATTTCCACCGCTGCGCTGTTGAAGTTTGCGGCGGCAACCGGCGGAACGGCTGCGGACTCGGTCAAAAGCATTGTCGGCAATTCGCAAATCGTGTTCCTGTCCGTGAAGCCGCAACAGATGAACCAAGTGCTGCACGAAATTGAAAAGGTTCATCTTCCGGTGAAAGAAAAACTTTGGATAACGATTGCTGCCGGTCTGCCGTTGGCAACTTACCTGAAAGAATTGGGAACAGCAGCGCGGATTGTCCGGGTAATGCCGAACACGCCTTGCTTGGTCGGTGAAGGGGCGTTGGGGTTCTGTGCGTCCGAAGGGGCAACAGCAGAAGATAAGACGCTTGCAAAAGAGTTGCTGGAAACGGTCGGCTTTGTTGCAGAGTTTCCCGAACGGCAACTCAATGCGGTAACGGGGTTGTCCGGCAGCGGTCCGGCTATTGTCTATATGCTGATAGAAGCGATGGCGGACGGCGGTGTCAAAATGGGATTGGCGCGGAACACAGCGCAGAACTTGGCAGCGCAGACGGTTCTCGGTTCCGCAAAAGTTGTTTTACAGACCGGCGAACATCCGGGCGCGTTGAAAGACAAGGTTTGCAGTCCGCGGGGAACGACGATTTACGGTGTTCATTCCTTGGAAAAAGACGGTTTTCGCTCGGCGGTCATTAACGCCGTGGAAGCGGCAACCCGCCGTTCCAACGAACTCGGTTCGGAATAATCTGTTCACAAGCGGGAATCCGGGATTCCCGCTGTTTTCGGTCAATCCCTTTAGCCCAGTACCATCGGTGCGAACGAAATAATATCGCCGTTATCATAATTCCTATGGAAGAACCGACATCGGACATTCAGTGGCATCCGGCATTTTTCGAGGCGATTCAACTCGAACTCGAAGAGTATCGGGACGTTTTGATTTTTAACATCGAGTATGATTTAAC